>JBAWYO010000034.1:0-12870 GCA_037143495.1 Candidatus Omnitrophota bacterium
CTGCGCGATTTTTTCCTGATACCCTTCGGGTACTCAACGACCGGCGGCAGGGTGCCGTCGTCCTGATCGTCTACGCCAATTCACTCTCCGGGGCTTTCGTCTGGGATGATGAAAACCTTATCCTCAAGGATCCTTTTATAAAAGGCTTCAGTCATCTGCGCGATTTTTTCCTGATACCCTTCGGGTACTCAACGACCGGCGGCAGGGTGCTGGTGCCGACATACCGCCCGCTTCAATCGGTGACGTTTACATTTGATTATTTTTTGTGGGGAACGCAACCCTTCGGGTATCACCTGACGAATATATTTTTTCACGCACTCGTCGGTATGCTCGTATACCTGCTTGCCGTCGAGTTAACCGGGCAGGTGTTTTTTTCACTTTTCGCGAGCCTGGTCTACGTCGTCCATCCGGTTAATGTTGCCGGAGTCGCCTATATATCGGGGCGCGCGGAACCTTTGAGCGCAGTGTTTCTGCTGGTATCGTTGCTGCTCTATATCAAGGCAAGAAAAAAGAAAAAGGTTTTAGCGTGGGCATGCTATTTCTTCTCCTGTATTTCTTATGTCGGCGGGTTTTTATCGAAAGAGATGGTTCTGGCGCTGCCGGCGCTCTTGGTGCTCTATGATCTCTGCTTTGAACGCAGGATCAGGATCAAGAGACTTCTGCCCTACGTTATTATATGCTCCCTGTATGTGGTATCGCGGCTCACCATTCTCAGATTTACCGTTTTCTCGGGCGTGAAAGAGATGCTGCCGCTTGCGACACGGCTTATGGTCGCTCCTTATCTGGTGCTCCGGTACCTTCGGCTGCTTTTTTTTCCTTTTGACCTCCATCTCGGCTATATGCTCATCAAGCCTGATACGTTCTGGAACCCGCTCTATTGCGGTTCGGCGCTCCTCACAGCTCTTTTTCTCTGGGTGACGCTCGTCGTGAACCGCCGGTCCGCCCTGGCACTCTTTGGTTTTTCCTGGTTCTTTATCACGCTCTTTCTCTTTCTGAATATTTTATTTCAGCTGAACGCGCCACTGGCGGAACACTGGCTGTACGTTCCCGCGATGGGTTTTATCATAGGATCGTTCGCGATGGTCCGGGAGCGTATACTGGTTTCAAAAAAAGTGCTCACGGGCGGCGCGATAGGGCTGGTCATTTTCTTTTCGCTGATAACGATCAGGACCAATGCCGTCTGGAAGGATAACGAAACCGTTTTTAGGAATATTATCAAGTACTCTCCCGGCAATTTCGCGGCGCGTACGAATCTGGGGGTTGTCCTGAAGCGGCAGGGCAGGTACGAAGACGCGATCGAGCAGTTCCGGATCGTCCTGTCCATACGGCCCGCCGACCAGAAGGCGAAAGAGGAGCTTGCGGAGACTATCAGCAGGCTGAAAGCAAAGTACCGCTAAAGGAAGGGGCAGCGATGGATAAAAGCCGGATACGAAGCTGGGCGATGGTTACGGCACTCTTTGGCGTAGCCTTTCTGGTACGCTGCATCGCGTTAGTCCAGCTCCAGAAAAGCCCTGTCGGATCCCTGATAGTTCTGGATGCCGCCGATTATGACCAGTGGGCGGTCAGGATAGCCAGGGGTGATTGGATCGGCAAGAATGTTTTTTACGCGATGCCGTTCTACCCGTATTTTCTGGGGGTCATCTACTTTCTTTTCGGGCATGCGCTGTCGGCGGTCAGGGTGGTCCAGATCCTGATTGGGGCGCTCAATTGTGCGCTGCTCTTCGGGCTCGCGAAAAAAACGTTCGGTAACGTGGTCGCGGTCGTCTCAGGTATCGCGTACGCGTTCCTGGGCTGGGCTATTCTCTACGACATGATGATCGTGTCCACGTCCCTGATCGTGCTCTCCTATCTTTGTATTCTCAATCTGGCGGCCGATCATTGCCGGAATCCGTCGAAACGGCGGATCTTTTTAATCGGGATCGCCACCGGGATCTCATCGCTGATAGCCGCTAACGCAATGGTTTTTACGGCCGTCTTCGCGGTATGGATATTCATGAGTACTGCGAAAAAATCTGTCCGCAGGGCCCTGGCCTTTACGGCGCTCTTTCTCGCCGGTTGCGCTCTCATGATCGCGCCGGTGACGGTGCGTAATTATAGTGTCGCGAAAGATTTTGTTCCGGTCACCGCCCACGGAGGTCTTAACTTTTATCTCGGCAATAATACGTTAGCCGACGGCGCTAACGTGAACCTGCCGTTTTTGAGCAGCGGCAGCAGTGAGATGATCAGCGATTCGGTCGCGTACGCTCAACGCGAGGCGGGACGCGCGCTTAAGCCGTCGCAGATCTCGGCGTTCTGGTTCGGTAAAGGATGCGATTTCATACGTTCACACCCGGGGAGGTTCGTGGAGTTGCTGGGGATCAAGCTCAGGCTCTTTTTCCTCGGGTATGAGATGGCCGATATTTTTTCGCTGCGTTTTTATGCTTCGCCGGTGCCGCTGCTCGGGATCGTCGATATCCCGCCGATCCGCCTGGACCTGATCATCCCGCTTGCGGTAATCGGGATCATGATCGCGATGACCGCCCGGCGCAAAGACCCTGCGCTCGCGACGCTCCTGATCTTTCTCGGTTCGTATATTTTTTCCGTTATTCTTTTTCTGGTCAATACGAGGTACAAACTTCCGATAATTCCGGTGATGATACTTTTTGCGGCATATGCGGTCGTCGAGATCGGGAAAAAAATCAAGGAACACCGCAGCGGGGCGGCGCTCGCGTATGTGGCGGGCTTTCTTCTGCTCTATCCGCTCCTCAATAGCGCGAGGCTTTATGAAAAGTATCGTCCGAATCCTGCGGGCACCTGCGTCGCGCTGGGTTGTTCGTTGCTGGAGGCGGGGGACAGCGTCGGCGCGATCCGGGAGTTTACGAAGGCGGTGGAACTCGAGCCTCGTCGGGCAGAAGCGCATAATATGCTCGGGGTCGGGTTTCTTAACGCCCAAGACGCCGCGCGTGCCCAGCGCGAATTTCAGAAGGCTATCGAATTGAAGCCGGGGTTGACCGCGCCGTACAATAACCTGGCGCAGCTGTATATCGCGAAAAAAAATTATCAGGAGGCCCTCCGCTGTCTTGAGAAATCTTTGGCCTTGAACCCCAATCAGCCTCAGGTACAGGAAGTTGCCGCAAAATTAAAAAAATAGCGCGGAAGAGCACGCTAAGGGGTATTAAAAAAATAAACAGTAAGATAATATTATAAATTTGACAAACTGACTTTTCTGTGGCATACTTCTAACAAGAGTTTCCGCGATGACTACGAGGAGGATTTTGTATGGCCATTTCAAAAGATGGATTACTTAAATATGTTCCGCTCAACGATGAACAGAGAGAGTGCCTGGCGGTACTGGAAGCGACCAGAAAAACGGGGCCGCTTTCGCGCGCTGAGCTCACGAAACGTTCAGGATGCAATGCCGCACGAATGACGCATTGCGTGGACGGATTTGTCCGGAAGCAACTGATCCGCGAAAAAGTGACCGGCGATGCCGCAGGTGGTAAAAAAACACCCCTGCTGGAGATATGCAAAGGGGAGCATTTTTTTATCGGGATCGACTTCAATAGAAAAACAGTGAACGGGATCGTTGCTGATTTATCCCTGAACATTCTGCGGGAGGTATCGGTAGCGCGACCGGCCATTGTGCAGGACGAGGTTGAGAAGGCTATCGTTGGTCTGATAAACGGCCTTCTGGAAGCGCCGGGAGTGGAAAAGGCGAAGATCCGGTTTATCGGCATCGGGGTTTACGGCATGTTCAATGAAGTGAATATGACCATTAAGGGGCTTGACGAGGAAAAAGGCAGGTCGCGGGCGACTATATATTATGATAAAGTCAAGCAGCTGCTGGAAAAAAAATTCGGAATTACGGTTTTTTTCGGGACAGATGCCGCGTTCGCCGCGTTCGGCGAGCGGGCCAAGAACGTTGACCTGAATACCTCCGACATGCTCTATATCTTTCAGGATATCGGCAGGGGCGTTATCCTTAAAGATGAGATCTATTGCGGTACGGACATCAGTTCTATTGATACTGAGGGGCTCCTCGGCGACCTTAGCCCCGAGGAGAAGCAGCGGTTAAAAGAGGAAGCGCTTTATTTACGTCCCTGGAATACCAAAGTCAGCCTCAGGAGCGAGGCGCTCAAAGTTATAGAAACGGGCGTTGGCACCAAGATCGTCGAGTATTTGCAGGGCGACCTCGGGCGCCTTACGGATGATGTTATCATCAAAGCCGCCCGTGAGAATGATGAGATCGCCGTTGAGCTGATATCGGGAGTCGGTATTAACCTGGGTGTGCGGATAGCCTATCTGATCAACCTCTTTTCTCCCCGGATCGTGGTAATCGGCGGAGGGGTGGAGCGCGCGGGCGATCTGCTGTTCGGGCAGATCAAACGAACGATCGAAAAACTTTCTTTGAAAAAGACCAAGGATGTGGCGGGACTCTATCCATCAGTGCTGGGCGAAAAGGCCGTCGTCGTCGGGGCGGTCGCGGTAGCGTTGCGAGAAGTCTTTTTGGAGGCATAAGAGGATACAACCACTATGACACAAGGGAAGATCTGTCCGATATGCGGTAAATGGTTTATCCCGAACAAGTACCGGCCAAACAAACAGCTGGTTTGTTCGAGTATTGAGTGTCAGTATCAGCGGCAACTCAGGGATATGGAAAAATGGCGGCAACGTAATCCCGAGTATTTCAATTATCGCCAGTCTCAGGATACTTCCTGGAAGGAGACCTGCCGCCAGCGGGCGCTTGATTGGCGGAAAAAACACTTGGAATACCTGCAGCTGTATCGGCAGCAGCATAAAGACGAACACCGGAATTATATGCGGGAATATATGCGCGATTGGCGCAAAAAAAGAAAGGCCCAGGGGATAAGTTAGCCATGTCGATCGTACGGCAGGGGTCTCTTAAAAATAACGTCAAGTGTTTGATCGCCTGCGCGGTTTTTTCCGCGGGCTTTTGCTTTTTATCCAATTCTAATTCCTTTGCAAAAGAGGAAAAAAAGCAAGATATTGAACATTATAATATACAGGCAAAAATAGCTTATAATAATGGTAAATATGAAGAAGCGCTTGGGTGGTGGGATAAAACTATTGCCGCAGATCCTGAGAATAAAGAAGCGCTCTCGCAGGTTAAAAAAGTAAGGCTTAAACTTGATCAGATCAAAGAAAAAAAAGAGAAACGCTCCCCTCGCAAAGAGGCTGCGGCATCCGTAGCACAAGGGCAAAAACAGGTGCTGCCGGAGCTACCCGCAAAGCCGGTCATAGAAATAGCTCCTGCCTCTGAAGCGACCCGTGAACCGGAGAAAAAGACCGGTACTTCTGCGGTGGAAGAACCCAAGAAGGCCGATGGTGCGGTTCCGGCAGCGGTCACGGAACCGGCAAAGACGACGGCTCCTGTCAAGGAGGCGGCCTCCAAAGCAGCTGAAGGGCAGCCTCGCGCGGTGGCCAATAAGACGGCGATACCCGCTCAGAAGTTACTGGTACCGGCGAATGCGGCACAAGAGAACTCCAAATCTGCTATCCAGGCCGGCAAAGAGCGTAAGGTTGAGGCGTATATCGCGGAAGGGAAAGTTTATTACGGACAGCGCCGTTTCTCATGGGCTATCAGCGAGTGGCAGAAGGCGTTGAAGCTCGATCCGTCGAATAAGACCGTTACCGGCTATATTGAGCGCGCCGGCGAGCGGATCAAAAAGAAAGATCAGGGGAAACTGCCGCTGGAAATTGATATGCTCTCCGGGGCGGCCAAAGCAAATGCCCTGGCTGCTGCGGATAAGTCCCAAACGCCGGATATCGCGTGGGAGAACGAAGAGGGCCTGAAGCAAACGATAGAGAGATATACCTCCGAAGGAAAAAAATATTACGGACAGCATCATTTCGAGTGGGCTATCAGCGAATGGCGCAAGGCGCTGAAACTTGACCCTACCAACAAGACCGTGTCCGGGTATATCGACAGAGCCCAGGAGCGGCTCACGAAGAAAACGCAGGATAAGGGCCCCCTGGAGACGGAGATGCTTGCCGGGGTCGCCAAAGTGAATGCTTTAGTCGCCGTTGATAAGCCGCTCTCACCCGTCGTATCGTGGGAAGATACAGAGGACCTGAAAAAAAAGATAGCGGCGTACATAGCGGAAGGAAAAACATATTACGGACAGCATCATTTCGAGTGGGCTATCAGTGAATGGCAGAAAGCGCTGAAGCTCGACCCGTCAAACAAGACGGTGGCCGGATATATCGAGCGCGCCACCGCCAGGATCACCGGAAAAGTCGAAAGAAAAAAAGCGCTGGAGTCCGATATGATCGTTTCCCGTCCGGCTCCCGACCCAGCCGTTATCCAGGCCGGTGTGCAGCGTAAGGTAGCGGCATACATCAGGGAAGGCAGGGTCTATTACGGACAGCGCCGTTTTTCGTGGGCCATCAGCGAATGGCGCAAGGCGCTGAAGCTCGATCCGTCGAATGTGACGGCCGCTGCGTACATCAAGCGGGTCGAGGAGCGGTTCAAGAAAGAAGCTCACGAACAGGAACCGCTGGAGCCAGCGATGCTGGTCCGTCCCGCGCCGGATGATACGCCGGAAGCCAGGGTCAAACGTAAGGCCGCCGCTTATATATTGGAAGGGAAAAAGTATTATGCAAAAGAGCAATTCTCCTGGGCGATCAGCGAATGGGAGAACGCTTTAAGGTTCGATCCGTCAAGCAAGGAAGCTGCCAGTTATATCGAGCGGACCCGGGCACGCCTGCAGCGCAGCCCTGCCGACCGGGGCCCTCTTGAGCCTGATATGCTCGCCAAGCCGCCGGTCCCGGAGACCCCGGAGCCGGTTTTTGTAAAGCCGGATAAGGATGCGGCTTCTTTGGAGGAGATCATTGCGGTGGGAGTTCAGAACCATCTGCCGATCCAGATAGCGCGCGAGCAGGTGAAGCTTTCGCGTTATAAAGAAAAAGAATCATTCAGGGAGCTCTTTCCGACGGCTACGATACGGTACGATGAGACGACCGGCGTTGTCAGCTCGAAGAATTATGTCGGCAAAAAATATCAGCTGCGCTTGCAACATCCGCTCTATCATGGCGGCGAGCTCAGGTACACCTGGGAGCAGGCGAAGGTAAATCTCAAGATCGCGCAGCAGAATTATGTAAAGACGCAGGAAGATTATATTGTTGAGGTCTCCCGGGCGTATTACGATTACGTCAAGGCGATCAAAAACCGCGATATCCAGGACGCGCTCTTAAAAGAACTTGAACGCGACCTCGCGATGGCGAAAAAAGAGTACGAGGGGAAGATTACGACGCTGGTAGAGTTCCTGAATATCCAATCCCAGTACAACCAGGCATATTACGCGTACCTTTCGTCAGATAATACCCTCGGGTTGGCGAAGTTGAATTTCCTGCAGCTTTTAAATCTTGACCGTGATCCGTCGGTGACGGTCAAGATCGATACCGGGATCGAGTTCAAGGACCACGCGATCGATCTTGAAAAATGTATCGAACTCGCGTATCAGAATCGAACCGATTTGAAGATCAACGAGCTGGGTCTCAAGAGCGCGGAGCTCGGCGAGCATATCACCAACAGTCAGCAGCTTCCCAAAATAGACCTGATCAGTAACATCGGCAAGTCAGGAGAAGCTTATTCGACAGACCCGCTTCAGATGAGCAACGACTGGTTCGTGGGGGCTAAGGTGAACGTGCCATGGGGTCCCAATAGCGTCAATTATTCTCTTACCAAGGAGAATATTGCCCCTTCCATTTCAGTTTTCGGTCCCACAAAAGATACGGTCAATTCATTAAAGTTCAATATTCTTGATAATCTGGCGAGTTACACCGAAGCCAAGCGTACGGAAGTAGCAACGCAGCAAGCGTACGCTGAGCTGCTCAAAGGCAAACAGACCGCCGCGACACAGGTCCGGGAAGCGTATTTCAATTATCAGGAGACCGCGATAAAAGTCAAGAACAGTATCGCGAACAAGGAGCTTTACCAGAAAGAACTGGTGATCGCCAGGGAGAAGCGGTTGATGAATGAGGCGATGACGACGGATATTGTGACCGCGAAAGTAAAAATGGCCGGAGAAGAGAGCAATTACGTGGCGGTCGTCATCGAGAATATCCAGGCACTTCAGAAGCTTAATAAGGCGATCGGCATACGGAATTATTTTAAATAGGGGGCGCTATGAAGGTTCCGCTTGAGGGCTTAAAAAAAATGCTTCGGGGTCCGTGGCATAAACTCAATCTTCCGCCGCTGCGCGCGATCAAAGCGTTCCTTTCTCCCCGCATTGCGGTCGGGCTCATTGTTGTGGTGACGCTGATGGTCGTTGTTTTTTTTCAATACCGCATCCAGGCGGTCGTCTTCAAAAAACCTGGTGCGAAGAAAGAGGTCGCGAAAAAAGAGGAAGCCCCCGCGCCGCCGCAAGAACCCGTGCTGGTCAAAGTCTATAAGGTCCAGAAGAAGGATTTTGATGACAGCCTGCCGCTCCTGGGGACCGTCAAGGGCTTCAAAGAGATCAATTTGAAGTTCGAGACCAATGGCGTGATCGACTCTATCAATTTCAAAGAGGGCGAAAAGATCGAGACCGGCGAGATCATCGCGACCCTCAATCAGAAGGATGCCCTCCTTAAAGTAAAATATAACCAGATAGAGCTTGAGAAGACGCAGAAACTCTTTGATATCGGCGCGATCGCTAAGGCCAAACTCGATCAGGTAAAGCTCGAGATGGAATCGGCGAAGCGGGAGGTCGAAAAGACGTACCTCTACGCGCCCCGCAGCGGTATCCTGGGAACGAAGGACGCTGAGGCCGGTGAATATATCACTTCAAGCGATAAGATCGGTACCTTTATTGACAGCAAAGAAGTTTTTGTCGAGGTAGGTATTGTTGAGCGCGATATCGGAAGGGTCAAACCTGGACAAAAAGGTAAGGTAACGATCGATACCTATGGCGATACCGAATTCGACGCGGTCGTTGACAACGTCTCACCGGTCGTTGAGGGGAAGTCGCGGACGCAGACCGCCCGTCTCAAAGTCAAGAATCCCAAAGGACAACTTTTACCGGGAATGTTCGCCCGCGCCACCTGCGCGGTCTATAGCGCGAAAGGCGCGATCGTTATTCCGAACAATGCCGTTGATAAGACTGAGGAAGGGTATATCACTTTTGTCTTTAAGAAAGAGGAGGCGCCTCCCAAGAAAGAAGCTCCCAAAGGGAAAGACGCCAAGAAGAAAGATAAGAAAGAGAAAGAGTCAAAGAAGAAAGAAGAGCCGAAAGAAGAACCGGCAAAAGAGGCGGCCGCAGAGCAGGGCATCGCTAAAGCAAAGCCGATCCAACCGGATTACCGCGCAGCCGATTTCTTTGTCGTCAAGAAAGGTCTCGAAGAAGGCGACCTGGTTGTTGTAGAGACGCAGGAAAAGCTTAAGGACGGCAACAAGATCATTGTTACGGAGACGCAGGAGGCCGGTTCCTGAGGATATCTGGGCGGGAAAGAGCACCCCTTCCGGCCTCTTCCTTGAAGCGCCTTGCCCGCAGCAGGCGTTATTTTTCTGGTGTGGTATCGTAGCAACTGACCCGTTAAAAGGAACGTCGTTGTATGGGCCTTTCACATTTTTCAGTCGCTCGGCCGGTTACGATCATCATGATCTATCTGGCTATCGTGCTCCTGGGCATCATATGCCTTGGAAGGTTGCCGCAGGAGCTCTTTCCGCCGCTTAATTATCCCCAGCTGACCATCGTTACCACCTACGAGAATGCCGCCCCCGAAGAGGTTGAGACACAGATCACCAAGATCGTCGAAGAGGCGATCGGGACGGTCAGCCGCCTGCGGAGGATCAGCTCGATCTCCAAGGAGGGGACATCGATCGTTTTCGCGGAATTCATCTGGGGGACAAATCTTGACTTCGCCTCGTTGAGCCTGCGGGAAAAGATCGATCTCGTCAAGGAGCGGCTGCCGCAGGACGCCGAAGAACCGCTCGTCAAAAAATTCAATCCGTTCGAATTGCCGGTTTTGACCCTGAGTGTTATCGGGCCGATGAATCTCTCCCGTCTCAGAGAGATTACCGAACGATATATTAAAGACGAGGTCGAGAAGATCGAGGGCGTGGCGTCCGCCTCGGTCGTCGGCGGTGTCGAACGTGAACTTCTCGTTGAGGTCAATCAGGATAAGCTTCAAGCCTGCGGTCTCTCGGTGCTCGATATATCACGGGCGATCGGCGAGGCGAATATTAATTATCCTGCCGGCACGATCAAGGAGTCTTTTACGGAGTATCTGGTCAGGACGCTCGGAGAGTTCCAGACGGTTCCTGAGATAGAGAAAATATCGGTCGGTCTTGATGACCGGAACAAAGAGGAAGGTAATTATCCCCGGTACACTAAAAAAGCCAAAGAGTTTTTTATGCTCGAGGAGAACCAGCGGGAGGAGAAGCGGCTGATATTGCTCGGCGATGTCGCTGTCGTTAAGGATACGCTTAAGGAGGTCTCCAGCATCTCCCGTTTTAACGGTAAGGAGAACATTTCGGTTCAGATACAGAAACAGGCGATGGCTAATACGCTTGACGTTGTCGGTAAGGTCAAGCGCGCGCTGACGGAGATAAAAACACGCCTTCCGCGAGGCGTTATCGTCCAGGTTTCGTATGACCAGTCGGTCTTTATTAAAGAAGCGATCACCGGAGTTACGGACGCGGCATGGCAGGGCGGCCTCCTAAGCTTCCTTGTCCTGCTCTTTTTTCTGCGCGATGTTGTCAGCTCGCTCATCGTTTCGATGGCGATACCGCTGTCGGTCCTCCCCTGCCTGATACTGATGTTCTTCTCCGGGATATCGGTCAATATCATGTCGCTGGGCGGACTTGCGCTCGGAATCGGCAGGCTCGTTGACGACGCTATCGTCGTAACCGAGAATATCTTCAGGCATCAGCATATGGGGGATGACATTAAAACGGCTTCGGCGGTTGGCGCCTGGGAAGTCGCCGCGGCGATCAGTTCCTCGACGTTGACGACGATAACGGTTTTTCTTCCGCTCGTTTTTGTCGTCGGGGTAGCGGGGCAGATATTCACCCAACTCTCGATGACGATCGCGTACGCGCTCCTCGCCTCTCTCTTTTCCGCGATGACGATCATTCCGGTCATGACCTCAAAACTGACGAAACCGCCGAAGATCGGCCCCGACGGAGTCGCGATCGACAAGACGAAGACGAAATTCTTTCTGTCGATGGAACATTTTTACGGCAAACTGGTTGATAAGTTCCTCGCCCGCCCCTGGCTCTATATCGGCCTGGTTTTTATTCTTTTTTCGGCGTCGATGCTCCTCTTTGGTGTTATTGACAAAGAGTTCATGACCCCGATCGACCAAGGGCAGTTTATCATCAAGATCGATATGCAGACCGGGACGGTCCTTGAAAGTACCAACAAGGTCGCTTCATTGATCGAGCAGGAGCTTCTTAAGATCCCCGAGATCGATGCGGTCTCGTTGAATATCGGGTCCACCAAAGGTAAGATCGGCGAGGAGGCGATAGAATCGCTGGGATCCCATCAGGCGCAGATGATGATCAACCTCAAAAAAGAACGGAAGTTGTCATCGTCGGATGTTATCCAGGTCATCAAGAAGAGGATCCGGGGTTTTGATCTCAACCACGCGAATGTTGAATATGTGTTGCAGGAGTCCATCTTTAAATCGGCGATGATGGAGACGAAGCCGGTCGTTATTGAGATCAAGGGCCTCGATTTTTCGGTTTTACAGAATCTTTCGCGGCAGGTCGAACGGCAACTGGGCGATATTGATGGGCTCTTCGGCGTTCAGACGAGTCTCGCGCCCCCGTCTCCCGAAACAAAGGTCAATATCATTAAAGATAGCGCGTCGGCGTACGAGATATCGGTCAATGACATCGCTCAAACGACGCATCTGGCCATCAAAGGCATCACGGTCTCAAAATTCAAAGAGAAAGGCAAGGAGTTTGATATCAGGGTGCGCCTGAGAGAAAAAGACCGCGAAAGTCTTTCAAAGCTTCGGCAGCTGACGATCCATTCGCCGTTGGGGATAAATGTACCACTTTCAATGGTTTCATATCTCGCGGTCGGAAAAGGACCGAGTCAGATAAAACGGGTCGACCAGGAGCGCGTTATTGTCGTTTCCGCGAATATTTACCAACGTCCTCTGAATAAGGTCATCGAGGATATTACCGTGATGATCGCCAAGATGCGGATACCCGATGGCTATAAAGTCGGGCTGGGCGGCGAAAGCAAGCAGATGGAGGAATCATTTAAGAGCCTGATGTTCGCGCTGATACTTTCATTCGTTCTTATTTATATGATCATGGCGTCCATGTTCGAGAGCCTATGGCAGCCTTTTGTTATCATGTTTACCGTGCCGATGTCGATGATCGGTGTCGCGATCGTTTTATACATAACGCATACGTCGCTCAATATCATCTCGTTGCTGGGGGTCATCATCCTCGGTGGTATGGTTGTTAATAATGGTATCGTTCTGATCGACTTTGTCAATGCGGCGCGCAAAGATGGCATGGGACTCGAAGAAGCGCTCGCGTATGGCAGCCGGGTCCGGCTCAGACCTATCATTATGACGGCGCTGACGACGATCCTCGGCCTTCTGCCCCTGGCGCTTGGCCTGGGCGAAGGCGCCAAACTGCAGCAGCCGATGGCGATCACGATCATGGGCGGTATGACCGTCGCCACCTTTCTGACCCTGGTGTTGATCCCGGCCATCTATCTGGTAACGCAGCGATTCCTGAACAGCCTCAAGCGCGCGAAATAAGAGACTCTTATGGGCCTACCCGGCTTTTCAATAAACAGACCGATCACGGTACTCATGGTCGTGATCATCATCTTTCTTATCGGCATGATATCGTTGCTCTACCTGCCGGTAGAATTGATGCCGAATATCACCTCCGGCCAGATCAGTATTATTATTTCGATC
>JBAWYO010000035.1:0-12770 GCA_037143495.1 Candidatus Omnitrophota bacterium
TGGTAAGTGTGGTGATTACGTTACCGGTTGAAGGCTCCAGGACCGTTACGGTGACTTTCTTAAGGCTGCCGACAGCGCCGGTGACATTCTGGACGCTGCGCGTAAGATCATATCCGTAGCCGTCATACCCCAAAGTCTTGTGACTATATCCATCATTGAGGGTAGGATCGGTAAATGAGAGTGCTGCGACGATCGAAAGTTCTGCGCGGGCAAGGTCATTGGCACTGGCAAGGTCGGAAACTTTGGCGGTACCGATAATATGCTCTTTCACGAGGTATGCCAGTGGGATCATCAGGAGCCCCCAGATCACGATCGTTATCGTGATCTCAACCAGCGTAAACCCGCTCCTGGACCGCTTGAGTTTCATCATGGGGTTATCTGCGCGGGGCTCTCCTGCCACGAGGTTATGGTGCCGCTACCGGTGTCATAGGTCGCCTGCACCGTACGCCGCCAGGTAGAAGACCCCCTGAACTCACCGGTAGCGGTGACTGAAAATTCTCTATTACCGCAAAGGCCGTTCTTCAGGAGAGCTATCTTCGCTGATGAACCATCTTTAAAAAGAAGCCTCACTGCGGCGCTCCCATTGACATTAGTATCAAATTGCAGATATTGATGATTATCTCCTGTAAATACATCACCCGGGCCTAACGCGAATGCCGGATTGAGCGCGATCGTCGCCGGAGAAGAGACTCCCGTCCCCGAATACACGACTTGATCTCCTATCTTCGCGCGCGTGAGCATTCCTCCGAATGACCATTCGACCGTCATGGACGTCGCGGCGATCACCGAAGAACCGCTCAAGCTGCGAAGGGGCCAAGCGTTAATAACTCTGCCGTTAGCATGAACGGCTGAAGCGTCAGCAAGCAGAAAATCGCTGTCGCGTCCGACGTGATAATAGCCCTTCCCATCCACGTTCACGTTGAGCGCTTCCGACCAGGACCCGGCGGTCCGGTAATCGGCCAACGCCCTAAAAATACCCGCCTGAGCGAGATAAATCGTCTTCGCCGCTTCTGCCCCCGCGACAGAACGCTGGATACTCTGGGAAACGAACGCGGTCAGGCCCGCAACGATAATGCCGACCAGCACCATGATCATAATAAGCGCTATCAGCGCAAACGCGCTGCTCTTCCCTGCAGCCGCAGCGCGATCATAAATCACGTTGCACCTTCTTTTTTCGCGCGTAAAAGACCAGACCCGCTGCCAGTGCCAGACCGATAAGACTTATAGCCACGCCGACCTTAAAACTGAGAGGGTCGTAGCGGTAACGCACCACGTGCGCACCCGGCGAGCTTAGATACACCGCCCTGAGCATAAAATTCGCGCGATATATTTTTGCCTTCTTCCCGTCGACAGTAACCTTCCACCCGGGATAATAGGTATCCGCCAGGATCAAGAACCGCGGCGCCGTTACCGTGGCCTCAATAACCACTTCGTTCGGCGTATAACGGGAAATGGTAACCCGCTCGCGCCCCCCGCTGACAGTTCCGGGATCTGAAAATCCCTTAACCGGTTCTTCCAGGATAACTTCTTTCTCCGGATCGAATGCCTTATCCTTCAGCCGCTCGATGATCTTCTCTTCGTCGGTAATAATAACCGGCCTCTGCGCCAGATATGCCCGGTCAAGGGCGTGGAGATTCTGATAGAGGTAGGCAACTTTCGACCGCTTCACGAGCCGGTAACCTTCCTTCCGGCCTGATGTTTTGTTGATGCAGATATATTTTACGTTGAGCATATCAAGAATGCGGGAATCGCTCGGTTTCTTGAGACCCAGAATTACTCCCAGAAGCCGGTTGTTGCGCGAAAGATACATCGAATCATACCCGCTGATATCGGAGATCCCGAATTCGATCATCCGGTTGGTAACGAGCCGGTCTTTCGCGTTCAAGACACCCTCCCGGTACGTCTTCTCCGGCAGGCGCGTATGAAGACGCCCGATCTGCGGAGATACGGCGACGCGGAAGAGCGTTTTGTCGCGCTGGAGAAATTTTACATTTTCACTGGGCTCAGTGTAGGTCTTTATATCCATCGTCGCCTCGTATTTGAGGTTCGTCGAGGTCAGGTCGCAGAGCGTCATCCCCACAAAAAGCAGCGCGAGTACCCGCGCGCTCACATACTTCTTCGTTCCCAGAAAAAAAAGAAAAGAGAAGAGCGAGAAGAGCAGGATAACGCGCTTGAGGTTATAATAATCCATCCGCAGGCAGGAATAGAGGTCCGCGATGTTCTTCGTCGGCGACGGATTCTTCATGATGGGCGCCAGATGCGACCATCCCTTCAGGAATATCTTCTCTGAAAAAATAACAAGGATGGCGAGCGCGAGCGCCGACAGAAACCCGGCTATCAGCAATATCCGGCCGAAACGACGCAGTCTGCCATCAGTGCCGATACATCCCCTGAAATGATCGAGGCCGGTGCCCGCCAGCGCTGCCAAAGCGAACGTCACCAGAAAGAAGAATCGCACGGGATAGCGGATGAACTTAAAGAGCGGAAAATAGCTATACAATACCGCGTAGAAAGAAGAGTACTTTCCAAGAGAAACCGCCAGCGCGAATACCGAAAATAGAATGAAAATATTCGTCCGCTTTGTCTTATTGAAGAACGCCCCGATCGCGCAGAAGCAGAGCGCGATGATCCCGAGGTAATAGTTATCAAGCCAGCTCTAAACCTGCCAGTAATCACCGAAATACCAGTTAATGTCGTTAAAGAACGGGATAACGAGGCTGATAAGGTCGGTCGGCGGTATTGACCAGCTGAAAGCAACCCACCAGGGCATCGCCTTACGGTCGGTGGAACGCATGAATTCCAGAAATGGCACTATCTGAAAAGCGCTGATAAGGCCGAAAATAAGTACGATAAGAAAAAATGGCGCCAACCCTTTCAGGGAAATGGCGCGGGTCTCCCATAACTTTTCAAAGAAGAAATAGAACGCCGCGCAACCCAGAACGCAGAAACTGATAAAAACGATGGCGGGATCCCCCGCCAGAAGCATCAAAAGGAGCGTAATCGCCGCCAGAACGCTCCAGAGGTACCAACCCCGGGTCCTCGCGCGAACCGAATCATGGGCGCGTTTATACGCAAAGAGAAGAAGCGGAAACCAGGCGGCGCCGGAGAGCGATATCGTCAGATTGATGGCGCTGATCATATAGCCGCTGAACGCGAACGTAAAAGCGGAAAAGAAGGATGCGAGCCGGGAAAGGCCGAGTTCTTTCATCAGCACATACATCCAGAAACCGGCGAGAAAAACGTGAAAAAGGACAAAAACATTGAACATGCGGGAAAAATCGCCGAAATAATAGAGGATCGAAAATGGATAGAGCGTGCAACTCTGGAGAGTCGCGAAGAGCGGAAGTCCGCAAAAAAGATACGGATTCCAGAAAGGGAACGAACCGGATTCAAAGATCCTGCGGATCAGCAGCCGCAACGGATGATAGTACCTGCCGATATCTCTCTTGATGAACATCTCATCAAAAAAGATCACCTGTTTATAGAAGAGACAGATCAGGGAAGCGAATATCAACGCGACTACCGGCAGATCCCATCGCTTGAAGAATTTCTTCACCGTACGCCTCACCCTCTGATGGACTAACAAAATTGACTCGGTGATGTACGCCGAGTCAATTTTGTTAAGCCATATTTTAATGTGGATCTTGTACTGCGCAAATATGCAAACGACAGCTTACCAGTCGCTCGTTTCCGACGTACCGTCTGAAAAAGCGCCTACCATGCCGGAAGCCGATATATACCACCAGCCCGCGGTCGCGCTTGTCGGTTTCGAACCCGGATTTGATGCCGTAGCAGCTGTGGCGCTGAATGTATTTAATGCGTTCTTCGGTATGTTGCCATCAGCAAAAAGATCCGTCGTGATCGCGCTCGGGAAAGCAGGATTGCCGCTCGTCGCCGATTTCGCGTATGAAATAGCGATCGCTGAACGAATAGCGCCTAACCCACCCTGCGTTGCCGCGACTTTCGCATTCGTCATCAACGAAACGAACTTCGGAATCGCTATGGCCGCCAATATGCCGACAATAACGATAACCATCACCAATTCAATCAGAGTAAAACCCTTCTTATTCATGTCTTCACCACCTTTCTTACGTTATTAATGCTTATCCGCACATCCCTACGATTAAAAACTCTTTACCAGTCGCTCGTTTCCATCGATCCGTCGGAATACGCGCCAACCTTACCTATTGAAGAAACATACCACCAGCCCGCGTCCGCACTCGTCGGTTTTGAGCCCGGGTCATCAGCGATAACAGCGACCGCCGTCTGGCTATTCAACGCGTTCTTCGGCAGCTTCGCGTCAGCAAAGAAAGTAGCGGGTACATCTGAAGGGAATACCGCTGTTCCCGCGGTAGCTGATTTCGCGTAGTTGATCATGACCGCCGAGCGGACAGCGCCCAACCCATACTGCGTCGTTGCCATGTTCGCCTGGTTCACGAGCGAAACGAACTTCGGTATAGCGATCGCGGCCAGTATGCCGATGATGACGATTACCATCACCAATTCGATAAGCGTAAAGCCTCTCTTCTTCATACTTTCACCACCCTTCCTTTCTTTATTCTGCTCTGTCGGCCCGATAGCACTCTACCGGACTGTGCTGTTGCCTCTCCGCGCCTGATCGACGCGGTATGTAAATTATGATAGTATAGCACACGAACAAAATATTTCAAGCAATTTAAATTTTTATTTTTCTTACGATTGAGCTAGAGCGAACCTTCCTGCCTCATTCTTACCAATCGCTTGTCTCGACCGTTCCATCGGAATAAGCGCCAAGATCGCCGTTAACCGAGTTATACCACCAACCGGCTGACGCGCTCGTAGGCTTTGACCCCGGATCGGCGTTCGTTGCGGTAACACCGGTCTGGTTATTAAGTGAATTCCTGGGGACTTTACCGTCCGAAAAGAAATCAGTCGTGATCAGGGCCGGGAAACTTGCCACGCCGCTCGTCGCCGACTTTGCGTACTGGATCGCCAGTACAGAACGTATGGCGCCGAGTCCTCCTTTTGTCGCTGAACCTTTTGAATCCGAAATGAATGAAGTAAATTTCGGTACCGCTATTGCGGATATAATACCAAGTATGACGATGACCATAACCAGCTCAATAAGCGTAAAACCTCTCTTCTTCATCTCTTTTCACCTCCTTTTTACGGATTATAGCACGTTGCGGGGCGAATGCAATTACTTTTTTTAAACTAACTTTTTTTGCTCTTCGCTACCGGTCATCGCTTGAAGAGCTGGACCATGTCCCACATCGGGAGAAATATCGCGAGCGCCATAATAAGGACGATGGACCCCAGGGAGAATATCAGAAGAGGCTCAATGAGGGTGGTGAGGTTTTTAAGCATATAGTCGACCTGCGTATCATAATACTCCGCTGCCCGCATGAGAAGCTCATCGATCTTGCCGGTCTCTTCGCCGATCGAGACCATCTGCACGACCATCGGAGGAAAGAGCTTTGATTCCCGCATCGGTTCTCCCATACCCTTCCCCTGCAAAACGCTCGCCTTTATCTGATCAACCGCACGCTCGACGATAACGTTACCCACCGTCTTTTTAACCAGATCGAGGATATGCAATATAGGAAGACCGCTCTTTAAGAGTACCGCCGTCATGCGACAAAAACGCGACATCGTGATCATGAGCATGAGCTTCCCGAAAATAAAGACCTTCAGTTTAAAATAATCCCAGACCGGCCGTCCCCGCGCGCTGTTAATAAAGCGGACAAAAATAATGACCGCCGCCACTACGGCGAGCAGGACCAGGATCCAGTAGTTCCTCATAAAGACGCTCAGCCCCAGCAGGATGCGCGTCGGCAGCGGCAGCGCGGTCTTAAACCCCTTGAACAACGCGGAGAACTTCGGCAGGACAAACCCGACAACGACGATAAAAGCTGCCGCGAGCGTCCCGATAACGATCATCGGATAGCGGGTCGCGGTCTGGATCCGCTGACGCATGATCATTTCGTCCTCTTCCAGCTGCGCGATACGCTCAAGCATATCATTAAGGTTGCCCGCTTCTTCCCCGGCCTTGACCATGTTGACATACAGGTCATTAAATATCGCCGGATGCTGCGCAAGCGCGCTCGAAAGGCTGTTCCCTTCCTCGATAGCGGTAATAATAAGCTGGATCACTGACCTGAAATACTCGCTGGTGATCTCTTTCTTAAGCGCGCCGAAACTCTGGATGATCGGTATCCCCGCCTTCTGCAGCGTCGCGAGCTGGCGCGTAAAGTGGGTGCGCTCCTGAGAACTCACCCGGTTAAAGAGTCCGGGGAACCACGAAAACCAGTCATGCTTCACCTCGGTGATCTCTACAGGGACATACCCCATCGCTTCCAGATTTTTGGCGATAGTGTCTTTCGGCTGGTCGG
The DNA here is from genome assembly GCA_037143495.1 of Candidatus Omnitrophota bacterium. GTDB lineage: Bacteria > Omnitrophota > Gorgyraeia > JABMQH01 > JABMQH01 > JBAWYO01. The sequence goes on from JBAWYO010000035.1 coordinate 6,372, forward strand.
CGATCACGCCGGTCACCAGCTTGCCGAACTTATTCCTGGCTTTATAATGGATCTTGCTCATAGGTGCGTCACTCTTCCTGGCTTACCCGCAGGATCTCTTCCATGGTGGTAACCCCGCGCAGCGCCTTGCGCAGACCGTTCTCCCGCAGCGGGACAAGGCCTGATTTGATGGCTTCCTGTTTGATCGTCGTGCTCGACACTTTTTCGGCGATAAGCGTCCTGATCGCCTCATTGATCGTCAGCAATTCATAGACCGCGGTCCTGCCGCGGTAGCCGGTCTGCTTGCAAGCGTCGCATCCTTTGCCGCGATAGAGCACGCCGGCGCCCTGCCCCTGGATACCCAGCGCGCTTAAAACCGGCGCGGGTACCGGATATGATTCTTTGCACTGCTTGCAGATCATCCTGACCAGCCGCTGGGAGATAACGCCGATCACCGAGGTGGAGATCAGGAAGGGCTCGATCCCCATATCGATAAGCCGCGCCAAGGCGCCGCAGGCGTCATTGGTATGCAGCGTCGACATCACGAGATGGCCCGTCAACGCCGCCTGGATGCCGACCTCCGCCGTCTCTTTATCGCGGACTTCACCGACCATGATGATATCGGGGTCCTGGCGTAGAATGCTCCGCAGGCCGTTCGCGAACGTTATTCCCGCGCGGGGATTGATCTGGGTCTGGCGTATCAGCGGCAGCTGGTATTCGACGGGATCCTCGATCGTAATGATATTTTTGTCGCTTGAATTGATCTTCGCGAGCGCCGAATAGAGCGTCGTTGTTTTCCCGCTGCCGGTCGGCCCCGTCACGAGGATCATGCCATACGATTTCCTGATAAGCTTCTGGAAACGGTCAAGGTCCTCTTTCTCGAACCCGAGCTCATCCATATCGAGCAGGATCGACGATTTATCGAGGATCCTCAGGACTATATTTTCGCCATGGATCGTCGGAAAGGTCGAGACCCTCAAGTCGACATCCCGGTCCGGCAGCCGGAGCTGGATCTTTCCATCCTGCGGCTTGCGCTTTTCTGATATATCCATATGCGCGAGGACCTTGATGCGTGAAACGATCTCTTCCGCGAGTTGACTGGGGGGTGATGTTGATTCACGCAGAACGCCGTCGATCCGGTACCGGATACGCAACGCGTTCTCCTCGGGTTCGACGTGAATATCGCTCGCCTCTTCGCTGATAGCCTGGTGTAATATCACGTTGACGAGCTTGACGACGGGGGCGTCCTGCGAGGGATCGGTACGAGCGTTCGCGCTCTCGCGCTGGGGAGGGCGCTCGAGGGCCGCCTTGTCGATCTGGCTGACGACCTCTTCGAAGGCTCCTTTGCCGCCGTACTGCTTGCTGATCGCCCGATCGATCGCGCCTTTTGTCGAGAGGACCGGTTCGACGGACCGGCACCGGGTACGCAAGCGCACCTCATCGATCGCGATAATATCATGCGGATCGACCATCGCGACGGTCAGGGTATCTTTGATCTTAAAAAGCGGTATCAGGTCGTATTTCTTAGCGACCTGCTCGGGAAGCAATTTCGCGACGCCGGCGTCGATCAGGTAATTATCAACGTCGATGAAGGGCACACCCATGATCTCGGCGGTCAATCCCGCGATGTCCTCTTCCGTGGCGAAGCCGAGCTTAACCACGATTCGCGAGAACGCCAGGCCGGTCTTACGCTCCTCATCCTTCGCCCGCTGGGCCTGTTCCGCGTTCAGGAGCCCTGACGAGAGTATCTTCTCTTCGAGTTTAACCGCGTCCATGGTACCCTGCCGTAGTCATCGTCATGCGCCGTTCCCCAACACATTCCTTATCGTGTTCAGGAGATGTTCGATATCGAGAGGCTTCGTAAAATAGTAATTGACGCCGAGAGCCTTGAAAAGGTCCCGGACCGTCTCGGTCACCGATATCACGATCAGGGGGATGCCGGTCGTCCCATCGTCCTCTTTGAGCCGTTGTGCCATGCTGTAACCGTCAAGTTTCGGCATCCTGAAATCAACCAGGATAATGTCGGGATGTATCTTTTTCGCTTTTTTGATGCCCTCGATGCCGTCACCGGCGCTCTCAACAGAGAAACCCTCCGACTCAAGGCGGGCCTTCAGCATAACGACCAGGTCCGGCTCATCCTCGACGACTAAGATCTTCTTTTTCATACCTGCCCCGCGGTCATTCAGCCCCCGACACGAAGGAAATGATCTCGTCGAGATCACGCCGGTCCATGCCGCAATATCTGAGGCCGACCTTATAGGTAAACCCGGTCACGTTCCCGATCTTTTTCACCCACACCACCTCAGCGGTCCCCTCGATCGACCGCTCGGGTTCCGGGATCTTTATATGCAGCGTCACGGTACTTTTCACGGCGATCTTCCGGTTCGAGAAGAGACAGATCCCCCCGCGTGAAACATTGATCGACTGCGCTTTCCCTTTTGTCGACAGTTTTCCTGAAGAGTTCGGGTTTAAAAATTCGATATTGAGTTTCAGGTAGCGGCGCTCAGAAGTCCGGCGTTCGTTGCCGAAATAAAGCCCCTCGAAGAAAGCCCGCGCCCGGGCGATGATCTCCATGTTGTCCATCGCGTCATCGGGATAGGTCGCGTTGCCGAAGCTGACCTGCGCGTCCCGGTCGATCTTTTTATCGATCAGCAGTTTTGCGATCGCTTCCCTGATCCGCTGTTCGACCAGGATCACGCCTTTCTTATCCGTCTCCGGCAGCAGCACGACACACTCGCCGTTCGAACGCAGGGCAACGTCGGTCACTCTACGCAAACGCTCTTTGATGACCGCGACAATATCGCCCAGCAGCAGGTACGGCTTAACAACACCATACCTTTTTTTGAGAGCGTCGAAATTATCGATCCTGGCTACCAGGATCGAAAAAGGCTGTTCTTTATCCTGGGCGTCCTTGATCCCGTTCTTGACATATTCCCTGAAGATCTCCTCAAAAGACGCCTTCGGGATCGCGCAATGGAACGTCGACCCCTTCCCGACGACCGATTCGACCCAGATGCGCCCGCCATGAAGCTCGACGAGAGCTTTCGATATCGCCAGCCCCAGGCCCGTCCCCTTCTCGCCGGGGCCGTAGGTCCTGCCGACCTGGATGAATTTATTGAAGAGCTTGCCGATGTTATGCTTCGAGATGCCGATACCCGTATCGTTGACGCTGATACGGATATTGCTGTGGTGCTCCTGGACCTCGACCGTGATCCTGCCGCCGGCCTTGGTGAACTTGAGCGCGTTCGCGATCAGGTTGTTCAGGACCTGCGTCATCTTGTCGACATCGATAAAAATACTGACCTCTTCCGACGGAACGGCGGTAGCGAGCGTGATCTTGCGCTCGCGCGCGATCGTTTCGAACGGAAGGGCCGTCTCCCGGATAAAAGCCCGGATGTCGATAAGGCTCTTCTTCAGCGTGATCTTTTTAGCCTCGATCTTCGAGATGTCAAGAAGATCGTTGATCAGGTTCGCGAGGCGGTCGATGTTCTGCTTTGAAATGGTCAGGAACTGCTTCTGTTTCGGCGTTACCTTGCCGCCGACCTCGTCAAGCGTGAGGCTGATCCCCTCTTTGATGATCGAAAGCGGCGTCCGCAGTTCATGACTGACGATCGAGACAAATTCGTCTTTAACCTTATTGATGCGCGTAAAATCCTTGCGCATCTTCTCTATCTGCAATTCTTTCTCTTTGAGCTTGCGCACCAAGCTGTTCTTGCCCTCAGTCATAGATCCCCTTCCCGTCTTACCCCTCCAGGAGCGTCTTGACCATCGCCAATAACGCCACCGGTTCAAAGGGTTTGGTCATATACGCGTCCGCGCCGAGCTCACGCCCCAGCTTCTCATCCTCTTCCTGCGCGCGGGCGGTAAACATCATGATCGGTATCTTCATATACCGCATATCGCGCTTCAGGATCGCGCAGACCTTATAACCGTCGATCTTAGGGAGCATGATATCGAGTACGATCAGGTCCGGCTTGTCATTGCGGACCTTCTCAAGCGCTTCCTTCCCGTCCCGCGCGACGATGACCATATATCCGGCGCTCTCAAGACGAAAGGTAACGGTCTCGGCGAGGTCTTTTTCGTCTTCAACCAGCAATATTTTTTTGGTGATCATTATTCCTGTTTCCCCCGCCGGATCCCGCATGCCGGCAACAGTATAGAAAAACTCGACCCTTTGCCGGGCTGCGAAACGACCCGGATCTCCCCCCGATGAGCCTCGATGATCTTGCGGGAGATGGCCAGCCCGAGGCCGACACCGCCGGCTTTGCGCGTCAGCGTCTTCTCCAACTGATTAAACCCCTCAAAGATCTTCGCGTGATCTTCGCCTTTGATGCCGACCCCGGTATCAGCGACGGTCATGATGACGCTCTTCCCTTTTTTTGCGCAGGTTACCCGGATAGCGCCTGTTTCCGTGTACTTCACCGCGTTCTTGACCAGGCTCGCCAAAGCCTGCATAACCCTGTCCTTGTCGACGTTGATCAGCGGCAGGTTCTGCGGCGCGTTGACGATAAGCTCGAGCCCTTTTCCGCGGATAAGAGGACCGGAGATATCGCAAACCTTACGGACCAACGCGCCGGGATCCTCATCCTCCATCCTGAATTCCATCTTCCCTTTTTCGAGCTGCTGGAAATCAAGTATGTCGGTAATGAGCATGACCAGCCGGTCCGCGTTCTTTTGGGCGATCTGCAGGAAAATCCGCTGATCCTCGTTGATCTTTCCCGCGGTCCCGTCCAGGACGATCATGATGCCCTCTTTAACCGCCGCCAGGGGGGTCCTGAGCTCGTGGGATATGACCGAGGTAAAATCGGCTTTTACATGGAGGGCTTTTTGAAGCCTGCCGTTGATCGCGGTCAATTCTTTTTTAGCCCGGTGACACTCCTTCTGAACCGCCTGAAGTTTCTTGACGCGTTTCTGCAGAGCCTCGATCTCTTTCTTTACCCGGATCTCTCGTGGGCTTTCCATGCACTCCTTTTAAAGGCATCTTCGTTCAGTTTGTCCACCTGCGAAAAAACCATAAAAAGAACGTCGGAGATCCTCGCGGCTTATAGTACGTAATTATATTAAAGATACATGAGCCGGTAACCGTTGTCAAGGAAATAACCGGCTTTTGGCGTTCGTACCTATTTTTAACGTGTCGCTATGAGCGAAAGCGCGTGCGGTATTATTCGTATTCGAGCTCCGGGAGTGGCGCGTCTGATAAACCGGAGCGCCGCGGCGGTATTCTCAAAAGCCAAAAACGGCGTACCGCGCGTCAACCGGATCGCGCGCGGGCCTATAAAACCGAGTCGCGCCCGCGTCAGCGCCTGCGCGACCATATACGCCCGGTGCTCTCCCGCGGCGCAGCCCTCTCTTTTGACGCGCCGCAAGAGACTTTCGGGAGACCCCATCCCCCTGATCGCGGCTTCAAATTTCAGCTCGCCGAAGCCGTCACCATACCCTTCGCCGAGCGCGGCCCGCACGAGCACGATGCCGCCGTTCTTAACGACCGGCCTTTTCACATTCAGGATATAATTAAACGCCCGCGAAGCCTGATAGATATTCGCGTCTTTCGGATGATCAACCGTACAGATGACGGCGTCGCAGGTAGCGGCGAAACGGCGCGCGAAAAGGCGCGCGGCGAATCGCGTTCCCGCCGCGAACGAATCTTCGAGCGACCCCTCGAATATTTTCGCGAGTCGTCCTTCGCGGTCATTGACTACATTGACCGCGTAGCGCACCGGCAAGCCCCGGATGATCTCCCAAAGGCATTGCTGGAAAGGATTACGCTTGAGCTCCCCGATAGAAGTTCCGGCCTTGTCGAGAAACCGCGGGTGATGCGTATAATCGATGGTCTCCCGTCCGGCCAGGCCGATCGCTATCGTCTTGGCGCCGCCGCTGTAGCCGGCGTAGAGATGGGGCTCGATCAACCCGACGCTCACGATCGCGTCGGCTGCCGCGGCCGCCCGGTTAAGGAAGATCGGAGCGCCGCCGGAGGTCCGCCCCCGGAAGACGAGATCTTTCGCATGCTGCGTATGGGTCAGAACACGATACCGCGCATATATACGCTTGCCGACCACCTCCCGCAATTCTGCCGTCGTATGCGGCCGGTGCAATCCTGTAGCGACGATAATTTTTATCTCGGGCGTCCTCCCGGCGAATTGCGCGCCCCACGACGGAGCGAGCAGCAGGATATGCCTGACGATACCGGGTAATATGGTTTTAAGATGTGCCTGGCGCGTCTTATCGGGGACCGCGATCACAATCACCGCCATCTTCGCATGAACTCCTCTGCCATCACCGCGTTTTCACGAACAACGATACGCGCTGAAGCTCTTCCTGACTTCGATCGGATGATACGAGAGCTTTACCGCGCGCAGGTTCGCGAGTCCTGAATCATCCATAAGGTTGATCAACGGATATGCCGTCAGTTCCCGGCAGAAC
>JBAWYO010000036.1:0-12076 GCA_037143495.1 Candidatus Omnitrophota bacterium
AAGAAAACGTATCCCATCGTCACGTCTCCCGCAACGAGCATCTGACGCTATACACGATGATCCCGAGCGCCAGGATGCTGAAGAGGACCAGCAGCGCGGCCGCTGTCCGGATAACCGGATCACCGAAGGTAAAAAAGACGCTCGATTCCCCCGCCGGAATCACAACGGCTTTATACGCGAGATCGGCTTTCATGACCGTCGCCGTTCTCCCGTTAACGAACGCATGCCAGCGCGGATGCCATGCGTCGGCATAATAGAGAACGGCAGGATAGCCGGAGGTATTGGTGACCGATACACGGAGCGTGGTGAAGGTGAAGTCATCGACCCTGATCGTCGCGCCGGGGAGGCGGTCGCTATCGCGCACACTGATCGTCAGGGGCGATTCCGTGATGCCCCGCCCGGAATTATGTTCCGCCGGCGCGCACTGATTGGCCGCAACCAGAAGAAGATCGCCGGAAAAATCGCGGCGCCCCAGAACATCCCGGACCGCCTCTTCATCAGGCAGGATCCGGAACTTCGAAAAAACCTGTAATTTAGGATACCCGGCCGCGCACGCCTTTTTGAAAGATTCCGCTGACGGTATCGGGAACCCTATCTGCATGAATCTCCTGCTCTTGACCGGCACCCAGATACGGTAGAAGGTATCGATACCGGCAGACCAATAGTCGGTCCTGAAGATCGGCGATACGGTACTGCAGAAGAGAAACGAATCGAGCGTCCAATAGAGCGCGCCGTAGGTCCCGATAATAACGGGATCGACCATTTCGACGGGGTCCTCAAGATCGCGGTACGCGCTGAGATTGAGTATAAAAGGCTGCAGTTTGGTAAAGCGGTAATTCAACAGGTACTGCTGACTCCGCCCGTTGATGAACTGATACCCGCAGGCTTTAAAGAGCGCAAAGCAACTGCGCGAAACGCTGGGGATGCGCCCGAACTCGCGCTCTATTTTATACGAGTAAACATCCCCCAGGTGAAGCGAGAGCAGCAGCGTGCACGCCAATAACCCGGCCCGTCCTCGCCGGGCGATAATGACGAAGACCGCCAGATAAGCGCCGTAGAGCATCAGCAGAAAGCGTTCCGCGGCGGCGACGCGTTCCGGATGGGTAAAAACCTGATTATTGGTAAACGACGTCCAGTGCAGGTACGAATAGGTCGCATACACGCCGCAATGCTGCAGGAGAACGAGTACAAAAAAAAGAAAGACGCAGAACGCCGGGATCAGGGCGATGAGCCGCTCACGCGCCGTAACTTCCTGCCGCGGCCTCCCGCTGCTGTCGCGGATGACCCCCCAGAAAGCGTCAAAGCCGAACCCCGCGTAGAAGATCAGAAAGAGTTTTGCGATCGGTGCCGTCAATCCGATATGCCTGAAGATCGATCCCAGCGGAAAAAACCGGAAGAAGAGGACCGCGATCACGGTCCCCGCGCCGAACATAACGACAAAGAGCGCGAGCGTCGCAAAGACATATGATATGCGTTCCCTGCTAGCAAACATCGCCGTAAGAACGAACGGCAGGATCAGGACGCCGCCATACACGCTGTTGTCCAGGTTATTGGTGTTGCGGAAGACCATTTCCATATATTTCGAAACGTTAGTCGAGCCGCCGTAACTTAAGAAATCGCTCAGGCTTTTGACGTTCCAGTTGACCCCTCTGCCGACGGTACAATTCACGACCCCGTTAATACCGTCCCAGGCGAAGTACAGGATAACGCCGAAGAAACACGCGGGAATGATGACCGCGAGCGCATGGCGCCAGGTGAGCGATGAAAAAAACTTCGCGAAATCGCCGGCGGTCTCGCGGGGTGAAAAAAGGAAAAAAGATCCGATAAAAACCCCGATCAGGCATACGGTGAACGGGAAAAGGTAGAGGGGGTTTCCCGGCAGCGTCGCGACGATTAACGTCACGGTCAGAAAGAGCGTCCACGCCGAACGGGTCTTGAGCGTCCGCAGGAGAAAGTAAAAAATGAGCGGCAACAGATAAAAAGCGTGTAATTCCAGGTAGATCTGAACGGAGGATATTGACGTAAAGAGTACCGCGCTGGCAACAAAGAACGCGGCGGCGGACGACCGGAAACAACTGCGCGAGAGCAACAGGATACCGGCCAGCAGCGCGATCTCTTCGCAGAGAATGCCTGCATGGAAGATATACATGAAGTTAATGCCTTTAAAGAGCGGCGCGAGCGCCGAAAGAGCTGACGCCAGGATGCCCCCCGAGGAGAGAATCTGGAGATTGCCGATAACTCCCTGCGTCGTGAACGGGAACCAGAGAGCGATAGACCCTTTAAGCGCGGGCTCGTTAAAAAAAGCGAGGTACTGCGATATCAGATAACTGAACGTATCATGGACGGGCACAAAACGCCCGGCAAGCGCGATGCACCGTATGATGACAAGACCGCTCAGAATAATGAAAAAAATACGTGCCTGCTGGCGAGAGCGCTGTATCATATTTCTACCGGGAAACGGCGAGAAAAAAAGCCGCTCATCAGAAGAGCGATTGCTGTTTAGTTTTGAAAATCACTGTGGTATAATTCACCGTAGTAGTATATCATATGCGGGCGATATGGCACACTAAAATCAGCCCGTTATCCGCCGTATCGCGAACGCTTACAGGCAGTTCCTATTCCGATATAATCTCAATCATGACCCCTATACATACCTCGCTGCGTAAATGGTCGACCGCCTCCATTCTTTATTTTCTGGCCTGTGCCCTGCTGGTCACGACCATCGGCATTTTTTTCCGGCTGATGCCGCTCTTCAAAAATAACACGTCCTCCCTGCGCCATCTCGCGACAACGGTCGTGCACGATCACTTAAAAACGGGGATCGCGCTCTCCATAGAGCGCGCTTTCCCGGGACTGACGAGCGCGCAAAAGACCCGCATGGCTGACGCCGAGTACCATACGGCGCTCGCCAAAGACGCAACGGCTTTAAACCGCGAGATTGAGAACGGGGTTGCCCAGATGCGCGCAAAAACCACCGGAGGCGCCAGCGCATATCTGCTGGAAGCCGACTCATACCACTTTTACGGCTTAACCGAGCGCCTGGTGCAAACCGGGTCGATCGGAAGTGCCGTCAAGCGGGGTAAATATTTCGATCCGCTGATGCTCGCGCCCGGCGGAAAATGGGAACCCTTGTCGCTCCACCCCTATCTTGGTTTTTACCTTTACCGGTTCGTGTCATTCTTTAAAAAAGATGCGCCGCTGATGCCGGTGGCAAAATTTCTGGTGATCATCATCGCCGCCCTCTGCGCTCCGGTTTTTCTTCTGTTCTGCCGCCGGGCCGGCATCAGCCTGCTCGCTTCGACCGTTGGCAGCCTTTTCTTTATGCTCTCCCCCTTCTTTGCCCAGCGGACGTCCTTCGGCTGGTACGATACCGATGTCTACAATTTTCTCTTTCCGACGATCATCCTGCTGCTGCTCTTCGAAGGTATTTCGCGCGTCGAAAACATCAGGAAGAGCATCATTTTCGCCCTTGCGGCTTCCCTGGCAACCGGCGTCTACGAACTCTTCTGGCACGGCTGGGCCTTTATGGTGATCGGGACTGCCGCTTCCCTTCCCGCCGTCATCCTCTTCGACCGGTTCTTCACGCGCTCAGCCACCACCAAGCGGATCCTGGCCTTTTATGCCGTGTATATCGGCGCGACCTGTGCCGGGGTCATGCTCCTGACCTCCCCGGCGACCTTCTTCTATACGTTCGAGGAAGGCTACAAAATGATGAATAGTTTTTTGAGCGCGAAATTCGACCTGTGGCCTAACATCTTCCTGACCGTCGGCGAAACGCAACCGATCGCCTTCGATAAGCTTTCGTTCCTGCTGGGAGGGACGAAGTACTTCACCGCGCTCGCTGCGCTCGGCCTGCTGCTGGCGGCGACCCGTTCGCTGCGCTCAAAAGACCTGCGCGCATTGACGAAACTCTGCGTTATCGCCGGTTTTGTCGCGATCCTGCTCTATCTTTCGCTCAAATCGGTGCGTTTCGCCGTCCAGCTGACCGTCCCGCTGGCATTCGCGTTCACGCTCTTCCTGGATGAGGTTTATCGGCTGGCGTCATCGGTCAGGCTCGGGCGATTCATCCCAGCTTTTAAAAAATCCTCAACGACGCTGGGCTGGGCCGCTGCGCTCTGCATCGTTGCCGGCTCTCTCTGCCCGTTGCAGGCAGGATACCAGATCTGCACGCATATTAACGGGGTCTACAACCAGACCTGGGAAAACGTCCTGCGCGATATCCGTGAACGGACCCCGCCGGAGAGTATCATTAACACCTGGTGGTGTCCCGGCCATTTTATCACCTCCGTCGCGAAGCGCCGGGTAACGATCGACGGGGCCTCGCAGCACGAGCCGCAGACCTACTGGATCGCGACCGTCCTGCTCGCGCAGGACGAAGATACCGCGCTCGGGATCCTGCGTATGCTGAACCTGAGCGGGAACCGCATGCTCGTTTATCTCGAAAATAACTGCAGGGTGGTGACCTCGGAAGCGATCGCGTTGATCAAGGAGCTCGCGCCCCTCACCCGGGAGCAGGGCCGGCGGCTGCTTCTTGCGCGGCGTTTTACCGCCGACGAGGTCGACGACCTCCTGCCGCTGATGTATGGTACCCCGCCGCCTTCATATTTCATGGTTTATAACGAACTCGCGGACGGATATATGACCCTGCCCTACATCGGGAACTGGGACTTCAAAAAAGCGGAATATCTGGCGCTCAATAGTTTTATATCACAGAAAGACGAGAAAGCGCGGGCACTGATCCCCGCGCGGGATTCGGCGGGTTATATGGATTTCATCCTCGGGATGTCGGGCGGTATCCCTCCGTGCAGCCCCGAATACCCCGAGACCTCACGCGACGGAATGACGATCAGGTTCCAGAATAACCTGATCGTTGAACTTGACACGAAGGAATGCTTTCTGCTCTCGGGGGACGGAACTAAATTTATCAGGCCGAAGAGCCTCTTCTACATCGAGGACTCGGTCCTTAAAGAGAAGGAGTTCCCGGGCGGGACCCTGCCCTATGCGGTCCTGCTGATAAAAAAAGAAGACACCTACCGCTGTCTTCTGCTTGACCGTTCGCTCGCCCGCTCGATGCTCTTTAAACTCTATTACCTCAACGGGAAGGGGCTGGCGCATTTTTCGCCCTTCATCCGCCGCGAAGATCCTTCGACCAAGATATCAATTCTTGTTTTTAAGATCACCTGGTGATCCGGCGGTATTCTGCGCCGAACCGGTGAGAAATTGCGGGACGCTGGAAGGTTCCGAGAGGACAACTATTTTCGAGATCACCAGCGCGCACCTGACGATCCCTTTTTCCTTATCTTTCGATGTTATGCTGTAGGTCTCAATCGCGAACAGAACTTTAGAGTTTTGCAACAGGACCATAAACCGCGCGAGCTGCTCCATCGTCGCCTCACAGCTCAAGCTGATCGAATATCGTTTGATTATTTTTTCTGATTTCAGGTTCGTCGGCTTTACCTCGATCAGTACCACCCCTGCCTGGGAAGCAAGAACCTCGATCTCTTTCAGAACCGACGATATCTCCTCTTCCTGGGACTTCCCTTCGATGCCGTACGGAGCGTATTCCTTCTCCTGGACGGCGATCATATCTTTCTGCGCGAGGATCTTGAGATTCTTCCTGATCAGCAGGCCCTGTGTCCTGATCTGCTCGTTGATCGCGTCGTTCTTCGCCATGATCGCCTGGAAGATAAGCACATCAAAAAAAGCGAGCAGGATGAATCCCATCGCCACATAGGCGATAGTCTTCTCCTCTTTTGACATCTTCCCCCAGATCGCTTTGATCGCTTCTATTTTCATCGCTTTAACTCTTCTCTTCCATCTTGCAGGTTATTTCGAAATCGGAGACGTCTTTCCCGGCTTCCTTGCGGCTGGCGGTATTCTGCGCCGCGGCGCTCTTGAAAAGTTTCGAATTTTCGAGAGCGCTGACGAACGTAAAAACTTCGCTCATAGCGCTGGCGGTGCCCTTCAGGGTGATCTCATGCTTCTCATCGATGGCGATACTCTTAAGATAGACATTATCAGGGATAAGGTCGTAGATCTCCTTGAGAATATCGAGCGACTGGCCTTTATTTTCGATAAAACGGCGGATGATCGTGACCCGGTTGGAGGCTTTTTCGAGAGCTTTAACCTGGGGTTCTATGACCTCCAGGCGTTCATCAAGCTTCGCGAGGTACGAGCTCCTGAAATAGATTTTGACGATCAGCATGCCGCAGAAAATAATAATGATCGCCATTAAAAAAATACCGCTCTTAATGATCTCCCTGCTGCGCTCCTGAAAAGCCATTTTGAGCTTAAGCTCGGTCGGCCGCAGGTCAACGACCGTCGACCCGGCGGAGAGCGCGGCGGAGATCGCGCTGACCAGGGATGACTGGCCGCTGTCAGCGATCAGTTCCTTCGAAAAAGAAAAACCGCTCGCCAGTGAAGCAACCCTGACCGGCATTCCGGCATCATGGGTCAGGGATGCGCGCATCATATCAATAATATCGACCGGCCCCATCATCATCAACTCATCAGGCATCGCCTCAATATCTTCCGTGCGATACGCGTCGAGAGATTTTTTTATCTCTTCACTGAACCGCGCGAGAAACTCCTGCGGCTCGGTCGCGAAATGTTCGCATCCGATCGGTATATTCCTGACAAAAACAGTGGCGCCTTTTGAAATAACGATAAAATCGGTGTTGGCCTTATCGATACTGACGATCGCGCACGGGAGCTGCCGTTCCTTGAGGCTAAAAGCGCGCGCGCACGCCACACCGACGCTCTCGCTCGCGAATTGGATCCTGTTGACTGTAATGCCGGCTTTGGTCAGTATCGCATACTGCTTTTTAATGACCTCCTGCACGACAATGACGATCAGGACTTTTGTATAGCTGTTATGATAAACGCCGACGTTGATATGGTCGACGATAATTTCGGAGCGCCCGTACGGCGTATAGCGGCCTGCCTGCAGGTCAATGATCTCTTTTATTTCGGCGTCTTTAACGGAAGGTATTTCGATATTCTTCGTGATAACGAAGAGGGAATCAACTGAACTGACAAAAACCGGATTTTTAACTTTGAATCCGTGAACCGCGTCCTTGAGCACCCTGGCCGCTTCGTCATCGGAGAGCCCTTCGATCGAACAGGTCCTGACGCCGAGAACTTCCGCTTTGCCGGCGGCGTTCCTGACGCACGCGATCTTCACGATATTCTGCCCAAAGACAAACCCTATGACCGGACGCGCGGATGAAAACTCTGCCATATTAATTCAACCTCGGTGTCTCTTTCCAGAAAAGCATTTTATTTTTGATCACGTCATACGCGCATTCGATACGCAATCCCCGGTGTGTGCGCGCAAGAACAGCGTCGGAACATATCGCCACGACGGAGCTCTTGGTCGATAGCGCCCCCGAAAGAAACGCCCCTTCAAGCTGAGCCTTCTCTCCGGGTATCAGATGGACAGCCTTCGCGATCGTAGCCGGCGCGGTCTTCATATCGGTGACGATACGATCATCGACGGTATACAGGATGCCGTCCTCGCCTGCCCTGAACACGATGATCTTATCGACCAGCGCTTTCTCCAGGCCAAGTGCGGCGAGCACCTCGCTGCCGGCGGTATTGATATTAACGGGACCGCCGCCGTAGACGGTAACATACTCTTTGACCGCCGCGAAGATCGCGGCATCCATACCCGGCACCAGTTTGAGCTCGTCCAAAGACTCCAGGTCGGCGTTCTTTAAAAAATAACCGCCCTTCGTCTCATAAACGAAATCCTCGGCGATCCCTTCGTTAGTTACCGTGTCAGCGTCCCGGTAATCCACCAGCGCGCCGGCAAGCTTCTGAGCCCGGGCGCCTTCAAGACCGGCGCATTCCGTGAAAAGCCTGGCCAGCGCGGATGCGGGAGCTGTGTTGATGTTCAGCTTGCTCTCCTCATCCCGGAACCCATAGGCAGTTTCCGGGGCGGCTTCAGCCATGCCCGCGGATTGGTACGATACGGTGAAAGATCCCTGGTTGATCGGCATACCACGGAAGACCCCGGGGTTCTGCGCGCTCGCGGCGCCGAGCGCCGAAAACGGAACGGTGTATCCGCCGGTTTTGAGCTCCAGCAGGGCTTCCTTGACGCCCGCTTCGGCGATCACGCGCAACGCTTCGGCACTTTCGATCCGTTTAACGATCAACAACCCCTGATTCACGCTGTATGCTATATAAAGAGCGAAAATCGCCAATATGTTGAGTACCCATATCGCCGCGATAAGAACACTGCCCCGGCGACTCTTCATACGGTCAGTATATCATAAATCGAAGATGCTGATAAAAACAAATTTCACCTCGTGAACACCGTTCCGCCGGAGTATCGACCTTCGCTACGGATACCTGTTCCCGGCGCTAACCGATATGGATGCCGATGATCTTTGAAAATAAAACGGTCCTCTTATTCGCCGTAACGGAGAACTCAACGCGAACCGCCGTGGGTAGATCACCGTCGAAAGAACTCCGCCATTCCCCCGTTCGGGAAGCGCGGTTAAAATAGTAATAAGTGAATGAGCAGGTCGTAACCTGCGCGACTATCGGCCGCGGCCGTTCCTGCCCGGCGGCGTCCGCCGCGACCGGGAAGCCTGATACTGCCGGGAAATAACCCCTTCGTTCCCGTCGAACGAATAGTCGACCCTGCCGAACCCTGCGGTCCCCGCGCCGGCATGATATGAAAACGCGGCGAACGAGAGATCCTTCGACGACCCCCGCCAGGGTATCGCCGAGAAACGCAGGCTGTTACGCAGATCGGCGGAAAGAGTATCCATGAAAATATGCGCGCCGGCCTGCGGCAAAAAATCGCGCGAACGTTGCCATATGCGCGTCCCCGCGGCAAACGCTCCATACGTCGTCAGGGCCATAACCGCGACCAGGATGACGACGATATTGAGCTCGATAAAAGTAAAACCGTTGCGGTACGCTCCCTTTGGTCGCGGCAGTGTGCTCATGGGCTGATATACGCGCTGCGTTCTACGCTGAACTTCCGGGCGGCACCGGTGACGGTATGCGAAATCGTGATCTTATAGAACCCGAGCGCCTCATTGAGCGCCTCAACCTTAAGGTCCCAGGGGTAGGACCCGGTACCCACAACAGCGGTTCCCGACCGGGGAAGATCGACCGATCCCGAACGGCGCAGGCTCTCCTCGCTCTGCCATATCCGGTTAGCGGTGTCGAGCGAAATGTTCAACCGATCGGCGGCATGCGCGGCAGCGTCGAGCGCGGTAAAGAACGAGCGGAATATCATGACCAGCCCCAGGGAAAGGATCGAGGCGGTGACCATGATCTCGACGAGCGTGAAGCCTCCGGTATGCCTGCGGTCATTCATCTTTTATTCGGGCTCAGTCCCAGTTCTTGATATCGTCGTCGCTCTCTTTACCATCCTTACCCAGCGATGACAGATCATAATCGGGGCGATGGTCGCCGGGCGACTTATAAATATACGGCCGCCCCCAGGGATCGACGCTCCGGCGCTCAAGATACGGCCCGTTCCAATTCTCCGGCACCGGGCTTGTCGACGGTTTAATGAGAAGCGCTGCCAGTCCCTGATCGGTCGTCGGGAAAGTTCCATTGTCAAGATCGTAGAGCTTCAGGGCCGTCGCGATGTTGGTATCAATATCGACTTTCGCGGCGGTTTTCTTTGCCTGGTCACTCCTCCCGATCAGGCGCGGCAGGACCATCGACGAAAGCGCGCCGATGATGATGACGACCAGCAATATCTCAATAAGGGTAAAACCTTTCTTATGCATGGTCCTCCTTTGCGATCTCCTTACAACCCTTTGGGGGGCTTCCAACCGATCGTTCCGAGATAACTCTCGGTATAGATCTCCCGGTACCGGTCTTTTTTTGTCAAAAGCGCGTAGCCGAGAACAACGAAATTCTCTTCGTGGATACCGAGCTCCAGAATCGCATCCGCCAGGATCCATATATTGCAGGGATACCCGCGCAGATCCTGTCCTTCCCATTTTTCTTTGATGCTGTATGCGGGCTGGCCGTTCTGGGCCGTAAATTCATTACAGATCTTTTTGTAGCAGGAGAGGTCCTGTTCCGGTTCAAAGCACGCTTTAAAGCCGATCAGTGTCGGCTTAAAAACCGGCGTCACATAGACCCGCACGCCGCTCACCTCTTTCTCATAGCGGCAGACTTCCTGCACCCCGCTGAAATCGGTGAACGGGATCCTGCAGTTTTCTTCAGCGGAAAAAAAACTGATAGAAGATTCCGGGATACCCCACTTTATTTTATCGGATTGGGCGAAAATCTTGATGCTCTCCATACAACCTCCCTTGCGTTAGCTACTCATCGCGTAAGATTGTTTCAGCGCGCGATCACGTTGATCTGGAATATCGGCAGCAGCACCGCGATAACAATGGACCCGAGAACCAGGCCGATCACGAGGATCAGGATCGGCTCGAACTGGGCGGCAAAAATTTTGATCGTGTCATCAATGTCTCTCTGAAAATAGTCGGCGATCTCGCTGAGCATTTCGTCGAGTCTTCCCGATTCCTCGCCGATGATGATCAGGTTCGCCATGAATGCCGGAACCACCTTCGACCGCTTCAGGTGCGAACCGAATGACCCCCCCTGGCGCACCGTATCGTACGCGCCTTTGAGTTCCCTGCGCAATATCCCGTTCGAGGCGATCGGCAACGCCAGTTCTATCGCTTTGAGTATGCCGATGCCGTTTTTGATCGATAGCGCTATCGAGGAGACGACCCGCCCGAGCTCCGCCCGTAAAATAAACTTTCCATAGAACGGGATCTTCAGCTTAAACGCGTCAACGATGTCCCGCTGCCGGATCACGAGCATTCTGACCAGAAAAAAGAGCCCCACCGCCGTTCCCGCGATGATCGGCCAGTCACGGAGAAGGTGGGCGCTGATCCCGATAAGTATTTTCGTCGGCAGGGGCAGCTGCTCTCCCATGCCGGCGTAGATCGTCTTGATCCGGGGGATCACAAACGTGAGCATGAAGAGCACGGTCGCCAGGCCCACCGAAGCCATAAACGCCGGATAGACGAGCGCGGTCCTGATCTTCGAAAAAAGTTCGTCCTGCCTGCGCAGATAATCGCCGGTCCGCTCAAGCACCACCGGCAATGAGCCGGCGTCCTCTCCCGCCTTGATCGTCGCGATATAGAGCGGCGAAAAAACTTTTTCATGCTTGGCCATCGCGCTCGAAAGCGTATTCCCCGTCTTAATATCATTCGTTATCCGGTTGATGACCGCGGCGAGATACGGGCTGTCCGTCTGGTCGGCGATAATTTCGAGCGCGCGCAGGATCGGCACACCGGTCTTGATCAGGCGCGCGAGCTGGCCGGAGAAGAGCGCGACATCCCGCACCCTCGCCCTGCCGCTCGGGTCTTTGAGGTTCTCTGCCGATGCCTGCCGTGACGCCGGCGCGCTCTCTTCGACGCGCAGCGGCGTATACCCCATCGCGTTGACCGCCTCGATCGCGCTCTCGCGGTCCGGAGAGCGCACGATCCCCTCGATGATCTCGGCGGGACCTTTTTTAGCGCGGTACTTATATGCCGGCATGCGTTCGCATCCTTTCTGCTTATGCCCTGATGACAAAACGGTTTAAACGGGAGCGATCGGCGCCCGACAGATCAAGAAAACAGACCGCGACGCTGTAGACCGTAGCGTTCTCGACCTCTTCTATCCGCAGGGCCCGCGCGAGACAGACGACCGGTGCCCCGTCAGGGAGGTCGATCGTCAGCTCAAGGATCGCGCCGGCCGCCAGCGATTCCTTCGTTAAAAAGAGCAGCCCGCCCGCTGATACATTCTTCGTCATGGTGATAAGTTCTTCGACGGGCTTCTTCTCTGATGAGCGCTCAGTAGGGCAGATTCTCCAATGGATCTGGACCGTCGCGTTCAGTCGGACAAAAAGTCGTTTATTAAGATATGAGGGGAGATCGTCATCGACGTCTTTTTTCCCGCCGGCCGGCGCCGCTTCGACTTTCTCCTCAAAAAAACTGTTCTCGATGCGCTCATGGCGCTCTTCCTGTGTCACATCGATGATCTCTTCGGGTGTCGTCACCCCCCGAATGACCTTCTCCCAGCCATCCTGGCGCAGCGT
>JBAWYO010000037.1:0-12066 GCA_037143495.1 Candidatus Omnitrophota bacterium
GGGCAGCTCGACCGGCGGGCAGCCCTTCAGCTAATTTTGCGGCTCGCTGGAATTGATATGGAAATAAAAATCTATACGCCTCAGGGATAACCCCTTGGTAGCTGCCCGCATACTGATAATCGGTGATTTTTACGGGTGGCGCGGCACTACCGGCGAGCGGGTTTTCCCGAACGCAGCCCGGCCTCGCAGGGGACGGGCAAGTGGTCCAGCGAACCGGTTGCCGCGACAGGACCCGTAAAAATACACTTGAAGAGAAGAAGTAATAACGAAGGAGTTTGCCATGATACTGGTCGTTGAACCGAATTTGAAACAGGTGCGAATGTGGGTCTTTGACGGTGCCGCTGAGAAGACACCGCGACTCGTTGTTAAAGAGTTTGACGAGCTGATCGGCGCCGCGCAGGTTGCCGTTGCTATCCGGGAAATCGTCAAGCGAAAGAAGCTCGAGGCGATCGCTTTCAGGATCGTTTTCGGCGCTGACGCGTTCAAGGGGCCGGCACGCATCAACGCGGCTTTTTTTAAGGAATTTAATAAACTCGTGACGTTCTTTCCTTTTTATATTCCCTCGACCGAGCAGCTGCTCAAGAGTTTTTATGAGAGTTACCCCAAGGTGCCGCTCATCGCTTTCTTTGAAACCTCATTCTTTCGGGATCTGCCTGAAGAAGAGAAGTATTACCCAATCCCGCACGAGTATTTACAGCGATCCAATATTAAGCGGTACGGATTTCACGGCATTTTTCACGAAGCCGCGTCACTCGCGCTGGGAAAAGAACGCAAGATCATCTCGATCGTCCTTGACCGCCAGACGACCATCTCATCGATCCATAAGGGGAAGCCGCTCTCGATAAGCCAGGGGTATACGCCGCTTGAAGGCGTGATGGGCAGGACCAGCTGCGGCGATCTTGATCCGGGAATCGTCTTTTATCTGATGAAGCGGTATAAATATTCGATATTCCAGATCGATGATATGCTCAAAAAGGAGAGTGGTTTTCTCGGGCTTACCGGCTATGATCTGACGATGAGCGAGCTCTTCGGACTCTATGGAACGGACGCGAAGGTTACACTCGCTTTCGACATCTACCAGAACCAGATACTGAAGTACATAGGCGAGGGGATATCGACGCTCGGCGGGCTTGACGCGATCGTCTTTGCGGGGGAGTATGCCGACCTCCTCGCGCCGCTGATGTACAGTATCATTAAAAAGATCTCGTTTTTGGGGCTCTCGGTGCAGAGTCTACCCTGGAAAGGGGTCAATAAGCTTATCCGCGTCAGTTCTGATGACTCAAAGATAGAGGCATACTGTAATCGGGTCAGCATGCCCCAGACGCTTTGTTTGGCGAGCAAAGAATACCTCTAGTTGAAGAGAATGCTTCCCGCACAAGAAATATTGGCTTTTCCTTGCCGATGAGGTACAATAATGCACAACAAAAGGAGAGCCATGAAAAAAAGAGCGACGACAATAGCATTCATGGGGGCACTAACGCTTAGTACGGTCCTTGCAGCCGGTTGCGGCGATCGCGCGGATGTCCGACAGCTCGAAGAAAAGATCGCCCGGCTGGACCAGGACATCCAGTTGAAAGATCAGAATATCAAAGCGCTTACCGCGCAATTAAAGGCGGTAGAGGACCAGCGGAATAGTGTCAATAGCACATCGATGAGTGCTTTGCAGGCGAAGCAGGAGGAGCTTGGGGTTGTTTACGCGAAGCTCGACGCTCTCCAGAATGACTTGGCCGCCGCCAGAAAAGAGATGGCCGCCCCGAAGCCTGAGAGCATAGTCATTCCTCCCGTTAGTGTTGATAAAAACATCACTATGGGGCAGATAAAAGGGGTCGTCAGGTTTGACGAGCCTTTTGATAATTTTGTGGGGAATATTAAGATCAGAGATGCGCGTTTCTGGGTTGATAATACGACCGTTTTTGAGGGGGTTACCTCGATCGATGATCTCAGAGAAGGCGATAAGGTCTCGATATCATTTTATGAGCGGGGGATCAACAGGATCGCGACGCATATCCGCCTTGAGCGGTAATAAATCTGATTGACATGCCCGGCTTCTGTGGTATAATCCTCAAATTGCTTGGTCGATAGCCAATAGCCTATAGTCAATGGTAAAAAAGAGGCTACAACTGACTATTGACTATTGATTATAGACTTATAGACCCCTAAAAACGATGATATATCAGTATATGTTGCTCAGTATTGTCTTCATACCCGTTCTCGGCGCTTTCCTCGTGCCGCTTGCCGGTTCCGTCTACCCCAAAAAGGACTCGGTGCGCAACGGGATCGCTCTCGTGTGCGCGGCGACATCATGTATATTGTCGCTCGCGCTCCTGCCGCAGGCGCTTGCGGGCAAGGTCATTACCATCGGCGCTGAGCATATGTTCGGTTTCCATTGTCTTTTCGTGGCGGACGCTCTCGCGGTCTTCATGGCATGCGTCTCTTCCTTTATCAGCGCGATCATCATCCTCTATTCCTTCGGCTATATCAGCCACTATAAGAACCAGAACGAATACTACTGCATGGTCGTCCTTTTCCTCGGGTCGATGATGGGCCTGGTCTTCGCGGGGAACCTTATCTTCCTTTATATATTCTGGGAGATCACCGCGATAACGAGCTGGCGCCTGATCGGGTTCTTCCGGGAGAAGAAAGACGTTCTGCGGGCTGATAAATCTTTCCTGGTGACCGTCTTCGGCGCTCTTTTAATGTTGATAGGGTTTGTAATGCTTTTTCAGCGGTCGGGGTCGTTCGATCTGAGCGTTCTTAAGGCATCTTTCGGGGCGCAGGCGCTGCCGTCAATAGCGGTCGCGCTGATCCTCTGCGGCATTCTTTCAAAATCAGCTACGTTGCCGTTCCACACCTGGCTTCCTGACGCCGGTGTGGCGCCATCGCCGGTGACGGCGCTGCTCCACGCGGCGGTGCTGGTCAAGATCGGCGTTTATGTCTTTGCGCGACTCTTCGTCGCGACGATGCCGCTACCGGTGGGGTGGGGATTGATCGTGGAGGTTATCGCGCTTATCAGCGCGATCGTGGCGGGGGGAGCGGCGCTCATCGAGACTGATCTTAAGAGGATCATCGCCTATAGCACGATCAGCCAGATCGGTTTCATCTTTTTCGGTCTTGCCACGGGCAATCCTATCGGGGTAGCCGGCGGCCTTCTCTTTATTCTGATGCACGGCCTCGCGAAAGCGGGGCTTTTTCTTTGCGCCGGCATCGTTGAACAGAACACTAAGATAAAGGATATTACGAAACTCGGCGGCCTCATAAAGACGATGCCGGTAACGGCAATTTCGTTCCTTTTATGCGCTTTTTCAGTTATGGGAATACCGCCATTTGGCGGTTTTTTCAGTAAATATCTCGTTTTCCAGGGGTCGATCACCGCGGGCCATCTTCTTATACCGTTCGCGTTCTTCGCGGGAGCGATCCTGACGGTTATCTATCTCTTCAGGGTCTTTAATATGGTTTTTATGGGGGAATCATCTGCCAGTAGCGCAAAAGAGGGGTCGCCGATCATGGTGGCGACGGTAGCGACGCTTGCCGCTCTCTCGCTTGCGGGCGGTATTCTGGTGCAATTTCCCGCGCAGGCGGTCCAGATGACCGTCGCGCAGATCTTCGGAGTTATTAAATGACAGGGTTAGCGCTTTTTTTACCGATACTGATACCGTTAACGTTCGGCGTTTTTATCCTGCTGATCAAAGACCGGTATGCCCGCTTCAGGGAGTTTGAGGCAATCCTGGCGACCGCGCTCAACTTATTGGCGGCAACAGCGCTCTTTAAAGCGAATCTTTCGTATGTTCATCCGATGGCTCTTGGGTTTGAATTCTCCCTGCGTCTTTATCATTTCAGTGCGTTTATCATGCTCTTCGCGGCTGGTTTCGCGTTCCTGGTTACGCTCTATTCGACCGTTTTTACCCGCGGCAAGGCGTATGCCGGCCAGTTCTTCGCGTATCTTCTGATCTCACTCTCCTTTATTAATGGGGCGGTCCTTGCTGATAACCTGCTCGTCCTTCTTTTCTTCTGGGAAGGGTTATTGGTAACCCTTTTCGGCATGATAGCGATAGGGAATAAGAACGCGTTCAAGACCGCGACAAAAGCTTTTATTATTGTGGGCATATCCGATCTCTGCATGATGCTGGGTATTATACTGACGGGGCACCTCGCGGGGACACTGACGATCTCGCGTATTAATCTTCCGATCGGCGCGTTGGGTGGCGTCGCGTTCATCCTGTTGATGATCGGCGCGATATCGAAGGCCGGTTCGATGCCCTTTCACAGCTGGATCCCCGATGCCGCGGAGGACGCGCCGCTGCCGTTCATGGCGTTCTTCCCGGGCGCGATCGAAAAGCTCGTGGGTATTTATTTCCTGACCAGGATCTCGATCGACATGTTCCAGCTGACGCCGCACTCCTGGATCAGCTACACGATGATGACGGTCGGCGCGCTCACGATCCTCCTGGCGGTCATGATGGCGCTGATACAGAAGGATTTCAAGCGTTTACTCTCGTATCACGCGATCAGCCAGGTAGGGTATATGGTCCTCGGTATCGGGACCGCGGTACCGATCGGGATCGTCGGCGGCCTCTTCCACATGGTCAACAATGCCCTCTATAAAAGCTGCCTCTTTTTTACGGGCGGCGCGGTGGAGCACCGGACGGGGACGACCGACCTGCGCAAGCTTGGCGGGCTGGGGGTCCAGATGCCGGTAACGTTCGCGTGTTTTATTATCGCGGCGCTCTCTATATCGGGCGTGCCGCCCTTTAACGGTTTTTTCTCGAAAGAGCTCGTCTATGACGGAGCGCTCGAGCGGGGGGTTATCTTCTATCTCGCGGCGGTTCTCGGATCGTTCTTTACGGCGGCTTCGTTCCTGAAGCTGGGGCATGCCGCGTTCCTGGGGAAGGCCGACCCCGCGCGCAAAGACGTGCGGGAAGTCGGTCCCGCGATGTTGCTGCCGATGGTCGTTATCGCCGGCATCTGCGTGCTCTTCGGCGTCGCTAACGCGTTGCCGATCAGGGCGTTCATCCAACCGGTGCTCGGCGAGCGGTTACTCGAGGGGCACGATTTCGCCGGTATGCCCGCCAATATATGGCTGGTGATCGGCACTGTCGTCGTTTTAGCCGCGGCTCTGGCGAACCATCTCTGGGGGGTCAGGAAATACGGCAGCGGGATCAAAGCGGTTGACCATATCCATCACGCGCCGGTCCTTTCCGGGATATATGACCGGGCCGAAAAGAGATTTTTCGATCCCTATACGATAGGTTTGGCGATCGTCGCGCTGGTTGCCCGCGTCAGCTGGTGGTGTGACCGGGGGATCGATTTTATCTATGATGTCGCGAGCGTCAAAGCGGTAACCGCCGCGACCGAGCGCATCAAAAAAGCCCATACGGGTAATTATTCCCTGTATCTGGGGTGGTCGCTGGCAGGGGCGGCAATCATCGGGATTTTTTTACTTGTAGCAAAATAGAGTTAAAAAGTTGCAAGTTAAAAAATTACAAGTTGGTGGAATTTATAAAAGCTGAATTATTTAAAAGGGCGGCTTCACGAAAACTTTTAAACTTTTCAACTTTTGAACTTGCAACTCTTAATTTACGGGAGAATCATGGCATCGTTTCTGATCATAGCGCCGTTGCTGGGCGTGCTCGCGCTGAACGTCGGGTTTAAGAGTCTGATGAAACGCTGCGCTTTCTGGGTAGCCGCCGCGTTCGCCCTCCTGCAGCTGGCGATGGTCTTTCTGCCGATCACGCACCTCTTCGGCGTCAAGGTCGGGCAGTTCGGGACATTTCTGGTTCTGCCGTTGGCGATCGATGGACTGAGCCTGACGCTCTTCTTCTGCATCGGCATCATCCTTCTGGTCACGCTCATGATCGTGAAGAGTTCAAAGAGCGATCCGGACGCGCATTTTACCATCTTTAATCTTCTCCTGATCATCCTTTCGGGCCTGAACGGCATTGTCGCGGTAACGGACATTTTTTCACTCTATGTTTTTCTGGAGATCGTCGCCGTCGCTTCTTTTATACTCATCGCGTCGGGCCAGGATCAAGACGCTTTTGAGGGCGCGTTTAAATATATCATACTTTCGGCGGTCGCCAGTGCCCTGATCCTTTCGGCGATCGCGCTGCTGGTGCTGATCACGGGAAGTACGTCGTTTGCGGTGATCCACGCGGCGCTCGCGGGCGGCGCTCACGGCCGGATCGTCATCGCGGCTGTTGTGTTGCTGATCGCGGGGTTTTGTATCAAGGGAGGATTGGTGCCCTTCCATGGCTGGTTGCCGGACGCTTATATGTCGGCGCCGGCGGGGATCTCGGTCCTGCTGGCGGGCATTGTCACGAAGACCGCCGGGATCTATCCGCTGGTGCGTTTACTTGCGTCGGTGATCGGGATATCGAGGCCGGTCGGCTCGATTCTGCTGATCGTCGGTACGGTATCGATCGTGATCGGCGCCCTGGCCGCGATGGGGCAGCGCGATATGAAGAGGATGCTCGCGTATTCGTCGATCAGCCAGATGGGATACATCCTGCTCGGCTTAGGCTGCGGATCGTGGTTCGGGTTCGTCGGCGCGGTTTTCCATCTCTTTAATCACGCTATTTTTAAATCGCTTCTCTTTGTGAATTCGGCCTCCGTTGAATCGCAGACGGGTACCCGCGATATGGCTTCGATGGGCGGCCTGGCGGCGCGCATGCCGATCTCCGGGGCGACCTCGATCATCGCGGCGCTCTCGGCAGCCGGTGTTCCGCCGCTCGCGGGTTTCTGGAGCAAGCTTATTATCATCATCGCGCTCTGGCTCGGCGGATATCATCTCTACGCTGTGATCGCTGTTTTGGCGAGCGTGCTGACGCTCGCGTACCTGCTCTCAATGCAACGGATGGTCTTCTTCGGAAAAATAAACGAAACATATGCCGCGATCGAGGAAGCGCGTGGCGGCCTTGTTATCTCGGCGCTGGTGCTGGCGGCGATAACGGTCGGGGTAGGGGTACTCTTTCCGTTCGTCATGAAATATTTCATGATGCCCGGTCTCTATATAAGGTAAAGATTCTCATGATGATACATCTTATTATTCTTACGACTATCGTAATCGCGGCGCTCTGGACGATCATGACCCGCAGTCTCCTGCGCGCGGCGATCGGCCTTGCCGCGGTGAGCGCGGCGCTTTCGGTCATGATGTTCCGCCTCAGCGCACCGTTGGCTGCGGTATTCGAGCTTTCGGTCTGCACGGGTTTAATATCGGTGCTCTTTGTGAGTGCTATCAGCCTGACGCGTTCGATGACGATGGATGAAGTGCTCCAGCACGCGAAAGAACGGATGCGCCGCTTCTGGTTCCTTCCCGTTCTCGCGGTCCTGGTCGGCATCGGCGTCAGCTTCATCCACAGTACGGCCGCCGTACGTCTGCCGGCGCCGGAGACCGTGCATGATGTCCGTATTGTCCTCTGGCATCTGCGCCGGCTTGATATTATCGGACAGGTGATCATTCTGCTGGCGGGCGCCTTTGGCGTCATGATCCTCTTCAAGGAGACAAAATGACCGCTGCTGCCGGTTCACTCGACCTGCTCTGGTTCTTCGGACCGTTCATCGCGATGCTCTTTATTATCGGATTTTATTGCATATTCGCGACCTATAACCTGATACGCGCGCTGATCGGCGTCGAGCTTCTGATCAAGGCCGTAACTCTTCTTTCGGTCGTCGTCGGTTATATCAGCGGTTATACAGCCTTGACGCAGGCGCTGATCATTACAATGATCGTGATCGAAGTGGTAGTGATGGTCGTCGCGATCGGCATCATCCTGGGAGTGCGCCGTTTTAACGCGACGCTTGATGTGCGAAATCTGCGCAATCTGAAAGGGTAGGCAATGAGTTCTTCGATGCAGGCTGTACTGGTCTCGCCTCCGGCGGTCTTTATTATTCTTTTCGCGATCATCGCGGGTGGTGCCCGGTTGGCGAGGGCTATGGCGTTTAAACGTACGGTCAAACTGCCGGCGGGGGCAGGGGCCTCATATGCCTGCGGTGAAGACAATTATGATCACCGGCTCCAGCCGGATTACAGCGGTTTTTTCCGGTTCGCTTTCTTTTTTACGATCGCCCATGTCGCGGCGCTGATGATAACGACCGCGCCGGTCGGTTCGCTGCGGACATTCGTCGTTTCATTGCTCTATATCGAAGGCGTTATTATCGGCCTTCTGGTGCTTTTGCGAGGATAAAGTATGGAACTGGTAAAAAAAGTCATAACCTGGGCGCGCATTAAATCGCCGTGGGTCATTCATTTTAATACCGGCGCCTGTAACGCCTGCGATATTGAGATCGTCGCGGCGTTGACGCCGCGCTACGATCTTGAGCGTTTCGGCGTGGTCTTAAAAGGCGCTCCGCGCCATGCCGACGTGCTGCTCTGCTCGGGGCCGGTAACGCGGGAGATCGAGGAACGGCTCGTGAGGATCTACGAACAGATGGCTGAGCCGAAGTTCGTCGTTGCGGTCGGGACCTGCGCTTGCAGCGGCGGCGTCTTCCAGGGCTGTTATAATGTCAGAGAGGGAGTGGATAAGCTGGTGCCGGTTGCGGCGTACATTCCCGGGTGCCCGGCGAGTCCGAAGGCGATCATCGACGGGGTCGCGAAATTGCTGGCAAGCCTTGAGGCGTAAAAGCCGGCGGTGACACCGAACAACCAGGTAAGTGAGGACACACATGTCTCCTGAAGAAAAAATGCAGCAGGATCTGAGCAATAAATTTAAATACCTTGAGGGGGCGGTTAAAGTAACCCGCGCCCGCCGCGTTTTTCTCGAGGTTGCGTACAGCCATTTTCGCGAGGTCTTCGAATGCGCGGTCAAAGAGCTTTCATTCCCGCACTTTCTGATGATCACGGGCCTTGATGACGGAGAGAATCTCAGTCTTATCTATCATCTTGCCCATGAGTCGGGGCTGGTGCTTAATATTAAGACCTCGGTGCCAAGGACGAGTCCGGTCGTGGCGACGGTTACCGACCTTTTTGTCAACGCCGAGGCGTATGAACGGGAAGTGGTCGATCTCTTCGGATTTACGGTTGAAGGGCTCGGCAAAGCCAACCGGTATCCGCTTCCGGATACCTGGCCGGCGGGTCAATACCCTCTGCGCAAGGATTGGAAGCCGGAGAGTTTGGATGCGGCCACCGCGAAGAAGAGCGGTTGCGCGTAAAGAGCGGTCGTAAAGCAAAAGTAGTTTAAAAGTTGCAAGTTAAAAAGTTACAAGTTAGTGGAATTCATAAGCCTGAATTGTTTTAAAACACGATTTTCATTCGAGAACTTTTGAACTTTTCAACTTTCAAACTTTTCAACTTTTGATAACGAGGTGTGATATGCATGAATCAGATGACTTTAAATTACCGTTAGGACCGCAGCATCCCGCCCTGAAAGAGCCGGAAGGGTTCAGCCTTGCCCTTAAAGGCGAAAAGATCATGGGGGTCGATATACGCCTGGGATATAACCACCGCGGCGTTGAAAAAGCCTGTGAGGAGCGGACCTTTGTGCAGGGGATGTATCTGGTCGAACGCGTTTGCGGCATTTGTTCGCAGGCGCACTCTACCTGTTATATCCAGGCGGTCGAGGAGATCGCGCAGCTGCAGGTACCCAAGCGCGGGCTCTATATACGCACGCTCATTGGTGAGCTGGAGCGGGTTCACAGTCATCTTCTCTGGCTCGGCGTCGCGGGCCATGAGATCGGTTTTGATACGCTGTTGATGTACAGCTGGCGTGATCGCGAACTGGTTATGGATATCCTCGCGCTCATCAGCGGCAACCGTGTCCATTACGGCATGAACGTTTTTGGCGGCGCCAAGCGTGATATTTCGCCCGAACAAATACGCGAAACGCTTAAAGCGGTCGATACGCTCGAGGAGAGGACCAAATATTACATCGAGGTCGCCTCGACCGAAACGACCCTGATCCAGCGGCTCTCCGGTGTCGGCGTGGTCTCTCACGAGGACGCTATCCGCCTTGACGCGGTCGGGCCGACGGCACGCGCCTCGAACGTTGATCGCGACGTCCGCCGCGACGATCCGTACGCCGCGTACGGCGAGATGAATTTTTCGGTCATCACCGACAATCATAACGATGTTTACGGGCGCACCCTGGTGCGTGTTAAAGAATTGATGGAATCCTATAAGATCATCCGGCAGGTCCTTAATACTATGCCGGAGGGGCCGATCGCGGTAAAGGCGCCGCGTAAGATGCCCGCCGGTGAGGCGCTCAGCAGGTATGAGGCGCCGCGCGGTGAGGATGTCCACTATGTCAAGACCAACGGGACGGACCGTCCTGAACGAGTCAAAATACGCGCCCCGACGCTGGCGAACATTCAGGTCGTCAAGCATATGCTCAAAGACCGCTATCTGGCGGATATGCCGATCGTTGTCGCCGCCATCGACCCGTGTTTTTCCTGTACCGATCGCGCGATCACGATCGAACAGCTCGGTACGCGTTCGCACGAGACGATCTCGTGGCAGACGCTGCGTTCGTACAGTATCGACTGGCATCGTAAGCGCGGGACCGACTTCGGCAGCTTGAACAGAAAGCTGGCCGCGGGAGCCGCATGATACCGACGATGCTCTACCTGATCATTTTCCCGGGGATCGCTTTCGTGACGCTGATGGCGCTGGTCGTTGAATTCATCGACCGTAAGCTGTACGCCCGCCTTCAGAACAGGAAGGGGCCGCCGTGGTTCCAGCCGCTGGCTGACATGATAAAGCTGCTGGCCAAGGAAGAGGTTATTCCTGACCAGGCGAACGCGCGGATCTTTTCACTGGCGCCGCTGGTAGCGTTAACCGCGGTTTTGACCGCCTGGATGTATATTCCGCTCTGGTCCGGGCGGGCGCTGCAATCCTTCGAGGGCGATATTATTGTGATCCTCTATCTGTTGACGATTCCGACACTCGCGTTCTTCATCGGGGGGTGGTATTCCTGCTCGCTCTACGCCCGCATCGGGACGATGCGGTCGCTGACGCAGCTCTTTGCCTACGAAGTGCCGCTCTTTGTCGGCATACTTGCCGCGGCGCTCCTGGCAAATACGTGGTCACTCTCCACGCTGATCATTTTTTACCGGACGCATCCGTGGTACTGGCTCTGTAATGTGATAGGTTTTTCCGTTTCACTGATCGCCCTGGTAGGGAAACTGGAAAAAACACCTTTCGATATTCCCGAAGCTGAGACCGAGATCGTCGCGGGGACCTTCACTGAATATAGCGGACGCCTCCTAGCCGTCATACGCCTGACGTTCGACATCGAAGCGGTAGCGGGATGCGCGCTGCTGGCGGCGGTCTTTATGCCGTTCTGGATGCCCGCCTCTCCGGTACTCGGCTGCGTCGTTTTTCTTATTAAAATATTCATGTTAACTTTTGTGATCGCCCTCTTCAGGACGATATTTGCCCGTTTGCGTCTGGATCAGATGGTCAATTTCTGCTGGCGATATGTCGCGCCGCTCGCGATCCTGCAGATCATCATCAACCTTATCCTTAAAGGAATATTGCCGGTATGAACCCTGGACGCATGCTTGCCGAAGTCCTTAAAGCGCTTTTTTCCAAGACCGCGACGCATCCGTATCCCGCCAAGAAGCTGGATATGCCGGGGCAGTATCGCGGAAAACTCTTCTTTTATCCCGCCAAATGTATCGGATGTAAGATGTGCGAGCGGGATTGTCCCGCCGACGCGATCAAGATCACCAAGCTCGCCGATAAAAAATTCAAGGCAGATATAAATCTCGGGAAATGCATCTATTGCGCACAGTGCGTCGAATCATGTCCGAAGAAGGCGCTTGAAGCGACGAATAATATTGAACTGGCGCAGCTTGACCCGCGGAAGCTCGAGATCGTGTATGAGCCGGTCCCCGGGGATGACGCGTCGGCAGTATCGCCGGTAACACCGGCAGCGCCTCCGCAGCCACCACCACCGGGC
Source organism: Candidatus Omnitrophota bacterium (assembly GCA_037143495.1). Classification (GTDB taxonomy): domain Bacteria; phylum Omnitrophota; class Gorgyraeia; order JABMQH01; family JABMQH01; genus JBAWYO01. The sequence continues at coordinate 11,892 of JBAWYO010000037.1, forward strand.
CCCCATGAACCTGAAGGCGGCATTCAAAAGCAAGCTTAAGAGCGGCACCCGTATCGCGGTTCTGGGTGTGGGTTCAGAATTGCGTTCCGATGACGCGGCAGGCCTGCTCGCCGCCGGGTGTAACAATGAGTGGGTCGAACGCTCCCGGATCGATTCAGTGCGCGTGCTCTTCGGC
>JBAWYO010000038.1:0-11875 GCA_037143495.1 Candidatus Omnitrophota bacterium
GCTTGAAGTTCTCATGCGTGATCGCGAGACCGCCCTGTTTCGCGTACTTGGTCCAATCATTCGTCGCGATCGAGATCCCCCCCTGGCGCTTAAGCGCCATCTCATAGATCGCGGTCCCGGGAAACGGCACGAGGATCGCGAAGTTGATCCGCTCGGCATACGCTTCCATGCGCAGCGCGAAATCCCGCGTCTTTAAGAGAGACTCCTTTGTTTCACCCGGCAGGCCGAGGATGAAGTTGAGTTCCGTCCCGATGCCGATCTTCTTGCACATCATGAGCGCCTGTTCTGCAAGCTCCGGCGTTGTGCGCTTACCGCACCCTGCCAGGATCGCGGGATCCCCTGACTCGATACCGAGCGCGATATCATAACAACCGCTCTCTTTCATCAGGCTCAGCAGCTCCTCGTCAACAAGATCGACTCTGGTCGCGGTAACCCAGGGTACGGTGAGCCCGCGCCCGATGATCTCTTGACAGACCGCGACCGCATGGTCCCGCCGGAGCGGGAACGAGCCGCCGCCGACGAGCGCGAACCGCGCGTCGGGATTCTTTTTTTTGATCGCTTCAATATCATCGACTATTTTGTGAGGATTTTTATAGCGGACAGCGCTGCCGGTCGCGCGATGGCAGAATACGCACGAATACGGGCATCCGCGGATCGTATCGATCGGAACAAAAGCGTACCGTGAGAGGTCGTAGAGGTCCCACGCGGGAAGCGGCAGCGTATCGAGATCGACGTGTGAGGGCGCTCCATTGACGATGACGGACCCGTCCGGCTCCCGGTACGCGATACCCGGTATCTTCGCCGGCGCTCTACCGGAGATAATATCGGTAAAGCTCATCTCTCCTTCCCCGACAACAACATAATCGAAAACCTTAAACTCATCGAGCGTCCGCGCCGGGAGCGCCGTCGCATGCGGCCCGCCGACAATGACGATCATCTGCGGACTCATCTCCTTCACGCGCTCGGCGATCAGGGCCGCGTCATTGATCTCCTCGGTATACGCCGGCAACCCCAGATACTGCGGCTGCAGGTCCACGATATAACGCGCGGTCTCTTCGAGCGTAGCCTCATATGCCAGGGGATCGAAGACCGTTATATCGGCGCCGGCGGCGCGCGCGACGGCGGCGACCGACGCCACGCCGATGCGCAGATGCGGACCGGTGATCTGCACATAATCACGCCGCTTCGAGACGAACGAGCTGTTAAGGATCACTGCTTTCATATCTTCTCCGATCTACCTTCATTATTTTCTTTTTTTGAACCGGATCCGCGAAAAACATACCAGGCGCAGAGTGCGGCGATCAGGCTTATCAGCGAAATAATTTTTCCGGCGCGCGCGAACCGGTCGTTAAATGTAAACGTGACCCGGTGGACACCTTTTTCAAGAGCGACCGCCCAAAAGGTCCCGTACGCCTTCCGCAATTCTTCTTTTTTTCCGTCAACGCTCGCCTCCCAGGCGGGAAACCAGACCTCCGAGACGACGAGATACCCCGGCGCCGTACAGGTGGCTTCAAGCACCGCCTTCGTCGGCGTTGTCTCGAGGGCCGTGACCGCATCCCCCGGATGCAATGGCGCCGATTGCCCCCCGGAGAGCGCCGGCGCGCGAACGAGAAATACTGTTTTTTCCAGTTCCTCGCGGGGTGCATTGCGAAGTGCGGACCAAAGCTCATCATCGGATGAGAACGAGCGCAACGCGTGTACGATGCGGTATCGCTCCATCGCCTGCGGATTGTAATACACGCCGGGAAGGCCGGTCGGTCTCAACTTCTCCCCGGGATATTTTCTCGATGAAAAACCGGGGATATTGCTCAGGTCGATGACAGCGACGCTATAAAGATCAAAGAGAGGCGAATCAAGGTCGGTGATAGCATCATGATAGCGCGCAACCACCGCAGGTGTCAGAGGATCGTTGATCGGCTCGAACGCTATCCCTACCTGCTCCGCCCTGCCCGCCCAGACATTCTGTCGCAGCAGTCCGGGCCGGTAGATGCGATAGAAAGACCTGCGGGGTCCGTTACGGTAGAGCTCGGCAGGGCGTTCAAAGAAATACTCGACCGAACTCCGCGCGGTGGCGCGCGTTGAAGCAGTGTTCCCCCGGTACTCCCGTCGGGAATAATCGGTCCTGATGGCGGTATCGGTGTACGAGAACCACACGAACATATACAGGACGCAAACGAGAGTTACCCGTATAAGATCCGGGGAACTCCACCGCTGGCTATGACGGAGCAGGCCGCCCGTCAGGATGACCAGAAAAAAAATAACACTGATCGCGAGTGCCGCCGCCAATGCCGGGCGTAACTCATACGGCGTAACGGCAGACCACAGGAAAATCCCATACAAGAGGTATACCGCCAGCGCCAGGCCCGCGGCCGCGAGGATAAGCGCCGCGCGGCGCGCTTCATAGAGGCGCTCCAGAGCGTCGATCCCGGTTGCGGCAAAATACGCAACCGGCAGGAGCAGGACCATGAAAAAGCGGAACGGATACCTGATCGAGAAAACCGAGAGCGCCGCGATGAACGGCCGCGCGATGACCTGCGGCAGATAGCGCGAGTGCATCGCGACCAGCGCGATCAGGGCGAACAGGACCATCGGCCATTTTGCCGGGGCTTCCCGCCGGGGGCGACAGAACCCCCATGCGGCCAGTAAGAGCACCGGCATCCCGAGGAGAGCGTCGAACTCATGATAGTGCCCGAGCGGCAGGCCTGCCGTCGTCCGCGCCCACCAATCCCGGTAGAGCATGGTAAAGAACGTATAGATGCCCGACGCCGAACATTCGATCGTTTGCCCGGCGGAGATCACGCGGGATGAGAGTCCGAGGTATTTGACGCACGGAAGCGCGGTCGCGCAGCCGATCAGGACGCCGATCGCAGACGCCGCCGCAAGAAAGAATGCGCAGCGCAGCAGCGAGCGTCGGTCGCCGCACTCGCTCAGCGGCCGCCCCACCAGATACAATCCGAGCGCCCCGGGCAGGAACATGAACATCGGCGTTGTCACGCCCCCCAGGAGCGAGAGCCCGATCGCGACCCCGGCGGGCAGCGTCCAGACGATCCTCCCGGTCATGTTCGCCTTGATCAGACAGACCAGCGCGAGCGGGACGCAGAGAAATGAGTGGAGATAGAAAAGATCGAGTTCACGTACACCGGCCTGGATCAGAAAACCGGAAAAAGCGACCACGACCGACCCTGCCAGCGAAGCGCAGCGTCCCCTGCCGAGAAAACGGAAGAAGATATAGATAAAGAACGCCAGGCAAAAGAGCGAAAAGAACGCGTTGATCTGCGAGAACGTCAACGCGGCGGGGATCGACGAGAAAAAGAACACTTTATAGATACTATGCATCAGAACATTAAAGGGAAAAAGCGCGCCGAAGATCGGGTACCAGCCGAGATACCCCCACACATGCGGGTCCCAGCCCCCCTCAAAGAGATCGATATTGGCATGCATATAAAGATTGATCAGAACATCGCCCTGGAAAATAAAGAAACGGTGATAGAACCGCAAACAAAACGCCGCGGTCATCACCAGGATCACCGCGGCATCAAGACGCCAGCCGGGATAGGATCCATTCATTTTCCGGAAAAATCCGTGCAGAGAAGCTGCTCTCAAAAATCCCTCGTGATTTTAATCCTGTATCGGAAGCCTTCCCAGGATACGTGAAGACCGTTCATAATCATCAAAATCGATCGTCCCGGCAATATAGTCGGCCGCGGTGAGTCCCTTCCCGATCGCGTTATGCATATTATTATAATCGGAGGACGCTTCTCTGCCGCAAAGGATCACCGCCGAACGCGCGAAATGAGCGTCAATGATCTCCTGGGAATGGTAGCGGGCCCGGTCGAGAACTGGATAGGTATCGGGGAAACGGAGACTGAAATATTCTTGAAGATCGTCTTTGCTGAACCAGCCGAGCGCCAGAAGAGAATCAAGGAGTTTATGGTTGAATGTTCCCTCATCCATGAGGTCATAGTCGCTGCCCGGCGCACAGATCACATCGACGAGCAGGACCGCAACGCCGGCAGGATAGCCGAGATCGGCGAACTGATTCATCTCGGATATCCTATTGAAAATAAATCGCGCCTCGGGGAAGATCACAACGCGGGCGGGAAGCGAAAACCCTTTGACGAGCAGGACCCCCAAACGGAGCGTGCGGGACGTGAGATTGCCGGTCTCCGTAAGAAGCTGGTCGACGGTGCCGCTCATCTTCAAATACTCGATCAGGTGCCGGTTGGAAATGGTGTTGACGAGGATATCGGCCTCCAAGGCCTTCTCAACGCCGTCGAGCGCGTACCGCACCGTGAACGGGCCCTTCAGCGAACGTGTCGCTACCGAAGCGATCCGCGCGCCAAGTTCAACGACATGGCCGCTCTTCTCGATGTGCCGACGAAGACTTTCGCCGATCTCTCCGTACCCTCCGCGAGGATAATAGAATATATGGTTATTGGCATTGGTCCCACGGCCGATGAGTTTCGCCGTAAGGAGCGGGAATGTCGGTTTCACGAATCGTATGCGGGCAAAATCGGCATGCAGGTCGCGTGTTCCCCAGACCTTGTAGATCATAGGAAAGATCACGTCATCGCAAAAACTCCTGCCGAAATTATCAAGAAGTATCTCTTCGAAGGAAGCCCCTGCCCGTCCACCGCAGAAACGCCACGCGACGTTTTTTAGCCGGGCACAGACCCAATCCGACCCAAAACGGAGCGTCGTGCGCAACGAGGACGGGTTCAGTAACTCCCTGAGCCGGGGCGGATATCGATACAGGACGTCATCGTAATGAACACCGTGGGTGTTCGCGCGCACGATCAACGAGTCGCCCATCAAGCTCTTGACGATTCGAACGACTTCCGGCAACTGCGGCGAGAAACGATGCGGCCCGATATCAAAGCGTATCCCGCGATGAGAGATCGTTTTAGAGAGTCCGCCGACCGCCCTATCGGCCTCAAGAAGCGTTACCCGTATATCGCTTCTGCCGGCAAGCCCGCAGGCGACCGAAAGCCCCGAGATACCTGCCCCGATAATGACGACTCTTTTCGGTACCCGCATAATTATTCCCTGGTTGCGCTTATTTATTTATATGAAGATTATACTCATGATCATCTGTATCCGTCAATTATAAACGCCTTGCGAATACTTTTTTACTAAGGTAAGATATCTTTTATGAAAACAGATGTCGTCTTCGTGCAGCAGTTACCGATGCCCTATTTCGGCATTCTCGCGATGGATGCCTTTCTTAAGAAATCCGGATATCGCGACGATGTCTTGATAGACGCGTACGAGAAGGACCTGACCGGCACACTCGCCCGGCTCTCCCCGTCCGTGATCGGGTTATCGGTCTTCTCGACCGAGCACCGCTGGCTCGTTGAAGCCATTCGCCGCATCCGCACATCATTCCCCGCGACGCCGATCGTCGTCGGCGGAGTGCACGGCCTCATCTACCCCGAAGAGATCCTGACCGACACCCTGGCCGATCTTGTCTGCTGCGGCGACGGCGAAGAGACGATCGTCCGCATCATCAAGGAGTCCGAAAAAGCGCTGCCGCGCTGGGAAACGATACCGGGGATCGCCTATCGGCAAGACCGCGCTAGTATTTTGACCACTCCCGCCGCACGACCCGTACCGTACAGCGCCGACACCATCGAAGACCGAGCCCTCTACTTCACCCGCTATCCGCGCTTATCTCACGACAAGATCGGTCTTTTTCTTTCAAGTAGAGGCTGTCCGCACGCCTGCAGTTTCTGCTACAACACCTATTTGCGCTCCCGGTCCCTTGACCCAAAAAATTATCTGAGGCAAAAAGGGGTTGACGATTTTATCGAGGAGATCACCCGGCAGACAGCGCGCGTGAAGTATACGATGATCTATTTTCTTGATGATATGTTCACCTTTAACGTCGCGTGGTTGCGTCTCTTCCTGAAAAAATATCAGGAGCGGGTGGGACTGCCCTTCGTCTGTAATACACGCGCCGACCAGATGACCGACGAGATAGCCGAGCTGCTCTCCGGAGCGGGTTGCACGTTCGCCTCATTCGGCATTGAAACGGGGAATGCGCGGATACGCTCGACAATTCTTGCTAAGAAAATAACCGACGACCAGATCGTGCATGCGGCAGCCCTGCTCCATCGTCACCGGATCGGCGTACGTACCAGCAACATGTTCTGCCTGCCAACCGAGACGGTGAGCGACGCGCTCGCAACCGTCGAGCTTAATATCAGGATACATGCGGAGAGCGCGTCGTCAACGCTCTTGCTGCCCTATCCGAAGACCGCTATCCATGATTACTGTCAGAAGAGCGGTCTCTTCCTTACCGACTATACGCTGTACGATATGCCGCACATCACCCAAAGAACAAGCGTCCTGGACATGCCGCATAAACACATGATTTTCAATTGCCACTACCTGCTCTATTGGTTCGCGCGCTATCCATGGACGTACCGGATCGGCAAAGGGCTGGTCTATCAGGAATGGCTCAGCGGCCTTTTCCATCTCTGCTATCTGGCGGGTTATTTTATTCGCAACAAAAATGAGAACGGTCTTGGCTGGTTTGGCTCCCTGCGCTATGCCTGGCGCAAGCGCACGCTTGTTTTCGGCATGCGGCGACGCTCATGATCGGAACTACAACCGCAGGAGCACGCGCCACGCGTCAATAATACGAGCAGCGGTATACAATAAGGGGTTGCGTATCGTGTAACGCCCTCCGGCCTGCGCGATCTGACCCGTCTCCTGCAGGCGTTCCAGACGGACCTCAATGATCCGGGCGCCGCCATACGCTGCGCGCAACTCTTCCACCCCCGCCGTCCCCCGCGAGGAGATCTCGTACAATATCCTGACGCGACGCGCCGTTTCACTCATATTAAAAATATGAAAATAAGAGTACGCGATCAACATGTAGACCGCCAGGGCAAACCAGCAGGCCGCGACCCGTGACCCGAAAAGCCCCGCACCGGGAGGCGTCAACGCCACGATCGCCATAAGGACCGGAACGCTCCCAAGAACGCAGGCGGCCGCCGCCAGGGCCTGCGGGGGCAATTTTCCCGGCGCTATCCGCGCGGCAAGCATGTGAACGGCAACGATCACGCACGGGCTTGAGACGAGAACGGCAACGATCGTATATTCTGCGCTCATCGTTTACCCCCTCCCCATCGGCAACCCCAGCAACCGGCGCATCGTCATGAAATTCCTTACCAGAAAAAAACCGCCCGGCGTCAGCGTAAACCCCCGCACGGTCGCGACGATCAACTTCTCGTCAGTAAGATCTTCAAGGCGCCGGTCGAAGAGTTCCTTTTCGTCGAACCGCGTCGCGAGGTCGTCGGCGCCGATCCCGTCCTTGCCCGCGGCTCCGATCACCAGGAGCAGCTTCAGCGAAGGCGATACCGCTTGGGCCGCGGGATAGGTCAGGATATAAGCGCAGGAAAGAGCACCGGCGAAGACTGACGCGAGTATATCAACAGCGGTATGAAAGAATATAAGCCCCGCCGCTACGGGTGCCAGAAATATAAAAAAAAGAGCGAACGCCTGCCGGCGCGGACGCCGAAACCGCCAGAGGAGTACATGAACGACCATGCTGATACCGAAAAGTACGACCCCATGCGCCAAAATACCGGATATCATACCGCCTCCTTGCGCGTCGCGCTTACCGCCGCCGCCCGGGCTCGTCGTATCCCTTCCACCGCCAGGAATATGACGCACCCGGCGGTCACCAGATAGTAGATACCCAGAGAAAAGGTAAATATAAAGGGATCATACCTGAATTCGACCTGATGGGTGCCGGCGGGCACCTTAATAGCCTTAAAAGCGCCGTTCGCTTTAAGAACCGCGACGCCCTTCCCTTCGAGCGCCGCTCTCCAGTACCGGTCATACCCGTCGCTGAAATAAAGAAAACCCGGTATTGAGGAGGCATATGAGAGCGCGAGCCTGTTCGGATCGTAGTGGCGTACCTGATATGAAAATTCTCCGGTGGGCACGGGATGGTTGTCGGAGATCTGAAGAGCGCGCTCTTCACGCCTCCCGGATGGTTCAACATAGAGAATATTTTCCTCAATTTCGCTTTTCTTAAGCGCGGCGACATAGGCGCCTTTCCGGGTCATTCGCGCAGCCGGAAAAAACCGGATCAGGGGCCCCTCCAGCGCAAGATCGGCGCAGAGCCGCTGGTACGCGTTATTCATCGACAGATCCGCTGAAGCGCGGTCATAGACCCCCGCTATCGCGTCGAAATCCCTGAAGCGGACGAACGTATGGACGGCATGGATCCGGTATTTCGCAAGCAGGTACATAAAATGTTCGAGCGCGCTCATCCTTTCATAGATCTTCCGGTGATATTCGGTCGCGCCCGCGATATTCCCGACATCAACGGAATCAACGCCGGTCCCCGCCGGACCTGCCCCGGAGCGCAGATGCAGATTGATTTTGATCAATCGGGAAAAAATTTCCGCCGTCTCGTCCTTCTGCGGCCAGGGAACATTCTTTCGCAGGGAAAAATACCCGGCGTCAATATCCCCCGCCAGTGTCATCAGCAGAGAGCTACCGTCAGCGAACCGGTCGTAGAACTCCCCCTGGAAGAGGAGGTCCTCACAGACCAATTCGAGAAAACCAAGATAGGCCGCGCGTCGCGGGCGGTCCCAGGCTGCGTACCGCAGACGCCCCAGCTCAATAAACTCAAGCGTATTCATCTGCCGCAGTTCCGCGTGGAGCGCAAAACGCCCCGACCGTATCTCGCCGAGCATCTGCGTGACGTTGACATTGCGTTTCTTTTTATCAGAGACCGGCGTGTATTTATCGATCGTTACCGAATCGAACGCGGAAAAATTATTCTGTGTCGACGATATAAAATACCGGAACCGTTTATCCAGGAACGGCAGATTATTCCTGCGTACGGGAAATGAAAAAGCGAAATGTTTCTCCGAGAACCGCACCTGCTTCCTCTCAAGCGTCTCGACCGGCAGCGCGATGACCGCGAAGAGCGCCAGATCGACCGCGATGGCGGCGCCGATCATCACCGCCGCCGCTCCGGCTCTTTTGCTGCAGACGAGCCAGCGCGCGAAAAAAAAGAGCAGCGCCAGACCCCAGAGCACCGAGAGCGTATAGAGAAACGTGGGAAAATATACCGCCTCAACCGGCATCGGCTCCTCCCCCGCCCGCCTGCCGCTCGCACCAGCCGAGCGCCAGGTCAACACCCTGGGCGGTAAAATAGACCAGCGTAAAAAGAATAAATGGCTGAAAGATCTCCATGTTGCGCGTGTATTTCAGGAACGGGAAGATGATCACGGCGAACGGGCCGAAAAGCTGCCTGCCGTTGAGCGACAGAAAGATAAGCGCGGCGAGCATGAAGAGAAAATGGAGACGATACCGGTGGCGTGAAAAAAAGATGCCGCAGAGCGCGAAGAGCAGCGGCAGGATGCCGATATACAACGAGGCCTCAGAAAACGTGACCGGCCAGCCGCCCGCCGCTTTCATCGCCAGCGGCAGGAAGAAGAGCCCGAGCGTATCGCCGGGAGCAGCCGGCGAACCTCCGACGCTGGTGTCATAGGGTTGCTCCTGCCGGCTATCTTCACCCTGCCGCATAACCGGCGTTGACCGCTCTTTTTCAATAAAAACAGCGACCAGCTGCAGTGAGAGCGCCAGGACGATCACGGCTCCAACCCCCAGGAGCATCAGTTTACGCGGATCCCTGCAGATGCCGGCGATCCACGCGCGGTCGCTTACCGCGATACTGATACTCAAGAGCTGCAGGAATGTGAACGAATACCCGACCTGGTAGCTCGTTGCGAGAAGTCCGGTAAAGAGGGAAAAGCCCACCATATTAAAAAGGCTGAATTCCCGCCGCAGGCGCAGTAAAAACCAGACCGCCCACGGCGTCCAGGCGAAGGTGGTTATCAGTCCGGGCTGCCGCAGTGAGGCGAGCGTAAAGGAAGAGAAAACGAACGCGAAAAATCCGACCCAAACGCTGAGCGTGAAGGTGCTTAGCTGGCGCAATGCCATATAGACCCCCGATACATAGAGCAGGATCTTCAGGCAGTAATCCCAGTGATAGAGGCTCAGGAGCGACCAGTCGCCGCAACGGGCGACGCCTGCCAGCACGAGCGTCGGCACCTCAAAAACGCGGGCAATGCCCAGATTATAGTAGAACGGCTGGCCGCAGTAATTATAGATATCCCAATACGGGAAAACGCCGCTCATCAAAGAGTTATAAAAATAATGCATCAAGCCGAAATACGCGATCGTGTCATGCGTAAAGATCAGCCTGCCGAAGATCAGGAGGTCGCGCATCACAACGATAAAGAGCGCCGCCACCAGAAGGACAAACGCCACTTCCCGCTTCCGGACGCCCCGGTCGTTGCGGTAAAAAATATCCATCGGTATCACCTCGCGCGCCGGTAGACGTAGAAGCTCCCGATCTGCCGGTCAAAGGTAAAATACTCCTCGATCACCGCCGCGGCGCCATTGACAACGCGTGTATTCGTCGAGATACGGTCAACGACCAGATACTCTATCGGCACCTGAGCGAAGAGCGCCCTGACCATGCGCTGGTCGACCAGGGAGAATATTTTTTCCGGCGTTATGATATTGCGGGCCGGAAGATTGTATCGGTAGACCAGATAATACTCAATATCCGCCCTCACCGAAACGATCGTGCTCTTCTTGATCTGTGAGCGCAGGTATTCGGCGGTCTCGCGCAACCCCCGTTCGCCGTAATTAAGCCATATTTCGGTCGTCGCGTAGTCGGCTTTCGCGTGGTTGAGATCAAGACCGATATTGACCGGGATCGCCATGATGATCATGGCGATGACCAGATTTTCCCGCAGCCGTTGTCCGCGCGAAGCGATCGCGACGACGGAGCAGACCGCGGCGATCGGCAGGAAATAGTAGAAGAGAAAATGCCCCTCAAGATGCCTGACCAACGGTGCCCAGAGCGCCAACAGATAATCGCCGATCAGGTAATAGTGAAGCGTGAAAACGACCACAGCGCCGAAAAGCGCGGCCATGACCATTCCTCCGGGGACCCGCCTCTCTTCCCCGAAGCGCCGCCCCGCGATCCTGGCGAAGAGCCATGCGATACAAATGATCAGGAGCGGATAAGCCGGATATTGATACTTGACCATATCGATCGTCGGCCTGAAGAACTGGAACGGTATCCATATCGCAGCCGCGCACACGAAGATAAGATCGACGCGCTCCCCCTTGCCGGTCGCCGCGAAAACCCGGCCGCGGGCCGCGAGGAAGCCAAGTATCGCGAGGAAGAACGGGGCGCCGGCCCAGAAGATATTCCAGCGCGAGCCGTAGAAAGCGACATCGAAGATCCCGTTAAGATATCCGCGCGAGAAGGCCAGCTTCGATTTATTGATCATCGTGAATTTGACAAAGCCCAACAAGTCGGTACCACTCGCCGCGCAGTAGGCCCACCAGCTCGACCAGAAGATGACCGCCCCGAGGACACCGATGAGGACGCCGTCAAAGAGCGCTTTCTCGAACTCCCGGTTCGCCAGGCGAAACCCGATAATGCCCGCCATCATAAAGAGCGGGGCCATTTCCTTTGACCAAAGACAGAGCGCGAAGAGGCCCGCCAATATAAAACGTGACCGCAGATACCCGTCCCCGTTCAATCGCTCGCCGCGGATGAGAAAAAAGAGGAAAAAAAGTATCGCGCTCGTCAGAATATTATTGTCGGCGTTAATGACCACGGAATGCTGCAGCAGAAGGGGGTTAACGAGAAAAAGGACCGCTCCCGCGGCCAGCGCCAGGGGCCGGACCCGCTCCCGTTCATCGGTGAGCTCCCGGATGATCAGCAACATGAGGATGAGCGAAAGGATAAAATGAAAAACGCCATACATCCGCAACGGGAATTCTCCGGGACCGAAGAGCCGCTGCACGAGGGCATGCGTATAGG
>JBAWYO010000039.1:0-11590 GCA_037143495.1 Candidatus Omnitrophota bacterium
CTGTGGCCTCCTTTCGGAAATAGCGTCCCGCAAGTGCGCGACCAAAGTGTCATTGTCTTTTTTGACCACACCGTTTAAAAAGCTGCTCTTGCCATCAAGGCCGTTCAGTATAGTCGATACCAGAAGAGACCTGGTCAGGCATGTTAACAGCTGGCTCGGCGCGATCGCAGACGGAATGCCTGACGGCGAGAGAAAAGCTCAATTCAGGGAGGCGGTAGCCGGTATACAGGGGCGGTTGACCCGATCGAATATGCTGGCATGGAACAGGTTCACGATCACTGACGATTTTATGATCGAGACCCGCGTCCTTGGCGATTGGATCCACGAGGGGCTCTTTGCCCGCATCTTTTATCCGGCAAGGATCGGTTCATGTGAGGGGCTGTCGAAGCACCTCGCGATTTTATGGAACGGGGATATCGTTTTTTGCTGCGTGGATTTTGATGGGAAGACAAAGTTCGGAAATATAAAAGACATTTCTATCGCGGATGCGCTCAGGCAGAAGAGAGCGCAGGAGGCTATCGGCGGGTTTAAAAAACTCATCGTGAAGGAGCCATATTGCCAGCGATGCCTCGGAGATGTTTCTTTTGAACGTTCTTTAATGCGTCAGATCGGGTCGATCCTTTATTTCAGGCTCTACCGGCCCTGGTGGGATAAGACGCGCAGACCGAAAGAGGCGCTCGCATGAGCGCGCTATCTCCTTCGCAGGAAGTTGTCGTCACTGGCATCGGTGTCGTGACCCCGATAGAGGGCGGGAGCGGTATGCGGGATTTCTGGAATGGATTATGTTCGGGTGTCGACGCTATCAAACCTATCCGGGGGTTCGATGTTAGCGGGCACCGGTGCTGTGTCGGCGGAGAAGTCCTGGGATTTGAAGCGTTTCTGGAAGATCGCTGGCAGCAGGGCTATGATCGAAGCGCGAAACTTTTTGCCTTAGCCGTGCGCTATGCTCTGGAAGATGCCGCGTTCGGCTGTTGCCGGAAGGAGACCGTTGGGCTTTCGGTTGGGACCATTCTTGGCGGTATCGCGTCAGGCGAAAGATACATGAACGACAAGTTTTTTCTTTCCCGGAGTCCTGACAAGGGGCTCTTAAAGCAATATTCTTTGCACTCGGCCGCTGATTCGATCGCAAGAAAATATTCCTTGAGTGGGCCCGTTATCTCGATAAATACCGCGTGTTGCTCAGGAGCAGACGCGATTCGCGCCGCAGCAGAACAGATAAAAACGGGGCGTGCTGACATCATGATAGCAGGTGGAGTTGATATGCTCAGTGAATTTGTCTTTCGGGGGTTTAGCGCGCTTAATGCCCTTACTACTGACGGTAAAGTTCGCCCGTTTGATAAACGGCGTACGGGTTTGGCATTAGGCGAGGGGGCCGGCACAGTAGTGCTGGAGGAAAAGGCTCACGCGCTGGCCCGTGGGGCCAGAATCTATTGCGCGTTGGCGGGTGCGGGCTCTTCGTCGGATGCGTATAATATGGTGCGTCCGAACAAAGACGGCGACGGCCTCTCGCGAGCGATAATCGCTGCCCTGTGTGCGGCCGAAAGCGCCGCGGGTGCGGTCGACTATATTTGCGCGCATGGTACCGGCACCCAATATAATGACAGTACCGAGACCAAAGCGATAAAAAGAGCGTTTAAAGACGATGCGTTTAAAGTCAGGATCAGCTCGATCAAATCGATGATCGGCCATACGCTGGGGGCTTCCTCCGCTATTGAAGCGGTGACCTGCATCAAAGCGATCGAGACTGGCATGATCCCGCCCACGATACATTATGCAGAACCAGACCCTGATTGCGATCTATCCTATGTCGTCAATACCGCCTTGAAACGCGAGGTCAAAACCTGTATATCACTCTCAGCCGGTTTTGGTGGCCAGAATACGGCATTGGTCTTTAAAAGGGTTACATGTTGAATAAAGCCCCAAGCGGCATCGCGATCAGCGGAATGTGTGTATTGAGCAGCGCGGGCGAGACCGCGAGCGCGTTATGCGCGCGCGCCGGCCGCGGCGAGCAGGCCCCCGCGCAGATCGATCTCCGCTCTTATGAGAAGGAGATTGATGCGATCGAGACGGGACCGCATGAGCTTTACCGCGTTCAGAAACTGCTGCTGGCCGCGACCGTGCGTGCTCTGCGGATGGCGGGAATGCCGATCGGGTCCGCGTCGATAGAGCGTGCCGGCATTTTTTTCGGCAACACGTATGGCGTGGAAGAGTTCAAGGCGGCGTTTTTCCAGTGCTACAAAAAAAGCGATCCTTCGCTGACGAGTCCCGTCCTTTTTCCCTTTACGACCGCGAATGCGCTCGGATGCTGGCTTGCGATCCAGGTTGGCGCCAAGGGGCCGAATCTCACTTTTGTCAGCGGTACGGTCTCTTCGTCGGAGGCGATCATCGCGGCTTGCGACGCTCTTTCGTCCGGTGCGTGCGAGACGGCTCTTGTAGGAGGGGTAAGTATCGTTAATAACGACTTCATGTGCGAACAGCGCGATTCAGGATTTAAAAATGAATTGGTTGGCATACTCATAATGGAAAAAGCAGACCGCATGATCACTGATGGCAGAACCCCCATTGCTCTTATAAGTGATTGCCGCAGGGGGACTATTTCGTCTGAACAGATCGAAAAAATTACAAATGAGAGATCCGGGCTGATCCATTGCGGAGATAACCTGGGAGATGAGCTGTTTATCAGCCTTCGCAGTGCCGTAGCGGTCGGGAGAAGAGGCCGGAAGAGTTTTTGCCTGGATGAAGCTGTCGGTAACGCATTTGACGCGGCCGGTGTATTCGGTGTCATTCTCGCGGCTGAATTATTGCGCGCTCCGGAAGGCGAGAGGTGGATTCCTTTAGATATAACGGACGATGACATCGGTTTTTTGAATATAAACAGCTATGGAGCCGTGGTCACCACCGTGATAAGAAGGGCATAATGATCCCCGAGACGAGTACCCTCAAGGAGTCTCTCGAATTCCAACCTAAGGCGGTCATCGATCGCGAACAAGGACGTCTGCTGCGCGAAACGGTAGCCTACGCAGGTAGATATTCGCCGTTCTATAAAAAAATACTGAAGAAAAAAGGGGTGAGGTACACCGATATCAGATCTCTCGGTGACCTCACGCGCCTGCCCTTTACCCACAAGCAAGAGTTGCAGGAGCATACCAGTGGTTTTTACTGCGTCAGGAAGAGAGAGATCGCCGAAATCGTTTCTACGACGGGGACGACCGGGTCGCCAGTCTTCATCGTCTTGACCAAGAGTGACCTGCGCCGTTTGGCGCGTAATGAGTTTTATAGTTTTTCATGCGCCGGCGCCACCGAGGACGATACGTTCCACCTGGCGGTAACGGCCGATAATCTTTTTATGGCTGGTATCGCGTATTATATGGGCATCATTGAATTAGGAGCGAGCGTTTATCGCGCGGGGATGCATAACGTTAAAAGGCAGCTTCTTCTTTTGCGCCAGCTTGAGCCGACCGGTATCATGACCGTTCCTTCATTTTTGCTCCAGTTGGGTAGGGAGCTTAAGGAAGAGGGGGTCCGGCCGCAGGATCTTCGGGTAAAAAAAGCGCTCCTCGTAGGCGAGAGTATCCGCGAGCAGGATTTTCGCTTAAACGGGTTAGGGGAGTTATTGCGCAAGACCTGGCCGCTCGATTATTACTCAACTTTCGGCAATAGTGAGACGGCGATCTCGTACTGCGAATGCCGCTATAAGCGCGGCGCGCATGAACATCCTGACCTGATCATCGCCGAGATCATCGATGAAAAAGGGGTTCAGGTGCCCGACGGGCAGCCGGGCGAGCTTGTCCTGACAATGCTGCAGGCACGTGGCATGCCGCTTCTGCGTTATTGTACGGGCGATATCACGTTCAAGATATCGAGCCCCTGCACCTGCGGGAGAAACTCGATCCGCATCGGCCCGATACTGGGACGAAAAGCGCAGATGCTCAAGTACAAAGGAACAAAAGTGTATCCGAAAGCGATCGAGAGTGCGATAGCCGGTGTCGATAATGTGAATAATTATGTCATCGAGGCCTTTACAGGCGACGATTTCTCGGATAAGATAGTAGTCAAGGTCGGATGCGGGAAGCGGCCGGGGCGACTTAAGCAAAAGCTCTGCGCTTCGATAGAGGCGCATGCGCGCGTGACGCCGGTCGTAAAACTTGTCTCCGTGCAAACGGTCGCCGCACTACAGAGCAACAACGGCAAGAACAGAAAACTACGGACGTTTATCGATCATCGTTCTGCGCCACAGACGTCGCCTAGGACAAAAAATGCCGGATAACATTAAAGACATCCTCGGTTTCAGTGAGCAGGCAATCGCAAGCGCGTTAAAAAATAACCAGTTACTCTCTATGGAGGTCGAACTGGCGAGCCGCTGCAATTTAAACTGTCCGTACTGTTACACCGGCAAGAATCTTTTCAGAGAGAACGAGCTTGAACGCGAAGAGCTTTTTGATGCTATAAGCCAGGCAAAGGCCCTGGGAGCCCGAAAAATATTTTATATCGGCGCAGGGGAACCTACGATGGATCTTAAATTGCGCGATATCATATATTATGTTCACAAGCTGGGTTTAGAGCATGTTCTTTTTACCAATGCGACACTGATCAACGCGGAATTGGCGCATTTTTTATATGAGCACAGCGTAGCGGTAATCGTAAAGCACATAAGCATGAAAGAGGATGTGTGCGATCGCCTTGCCGGCTGTCGCGGCGCGTACGCTTCAATGCAGCGAGGCTTGAAATATTTACGTGAAGCCGGGTATCCCAACAGCCGGCATCCGTTGGGGATCGAGGCTGTCATATGCTCTTACAATCTTGAAGAAATCCCTCTCTTGTGGCGATGGGCGCGCAATAATAAGATCATTCCGTATGTAGAGTGCTTAACATGCAAAGGATCAGCGACAGATTACCAGGAGTTATTTCCCAGCAAAGAAACCGTAAAAAATCTCTTTCAGGAGCTTTCCCGGATAGATAAAGATGAGTTTGGGGTCTCGTGGAGGCCATGTCCGCCAATTGCTGGGTTTTTCTGCAAAAGACATCTGTATAGTTGTACCTTAAATTCTCAGGGGTTCATTCAGCCCTGCGTTGGCATCGATATGCAAATAGGAAACATACGTACAGAAAAGCTGGCGTTGATCATACGAAAAAGCACTGTCATGAGAGAGCTCTCGCAGATCAGGACTTCAATAAAAGGTCCCTGCAAAACATGTGAAGACCATGAGCATTGTTACGGTTGTCGGGGTAACGCGTATAATATAATGGGGGATTATCTGGCGAGTGACCCCATGTGCTGGAGAATAAAAGATGAAGATCTTATTAGTAGCGCCGGTTGCAAAAAGTAAATTTTTAGGACGCAGCTTCGCTTTTAATCTGCCGTTCCTGAGCCTGCCGGTCCTCGCGACCTATACCCCTGCGGGGGTAGACGTCACGATCGTGGACGAGCGGGTCGCCGAGATCGATTTTAACGTCACGTACGATCTCGTCGGCATCACGCTCATGACGCCGCTGGCGCCGCGCGCCTATGAGATCGCTCGCGAATTCCGCAGACGCGGGATCACGGTGGTCATGGGAGGGATGCACGTCAGCGCGCGTCCCGATGAAGCGCTTGAACACGCTGATGCTATCGTCGTAGGGGAGGCTGAGCGCTCCTGGCCGCAGTTGCTTGACGATTTTAAAAAAGGTACCCTGAAGAAGATCTACCAGAATCAGGACCATACCGATCTTACAACTTTGCGTCCCCTCAAAAGAGATACCCTGGACCGGGATAAGTACGCGCCGGTCGAATTCGTCGAAACGACCCGCGGGTGCCCGTTCGGCTGCCATTTTTGTTCCGTAACGAGATTTTTCGGTGGTAAATACCGGACGCGTCCCGTCGAGGACGTGATCAGGGAGGTCGCGACCTTTAAACCGACGACCAAAAGGTTCAGCATTAAAAATGTGGTCTTTTTCGTCGACGACAATATTATCGGCGACCGCAACCACGCTAAAGAGCTCTTTAAGAGCATAAAGCCCTACAAGCTTAACTGGCTGGGGCAGGCGTCGATGAACCTTGCCAAGGACGATGAGCTCCTGGCGCTCGCGAAAGAGAGCGGGTGTATGGGGTTTTTGGTCGGGTTCGAATCCCTCTCTGACGAAGTCCTGCGCAATGTGGGGAAGCGGCCGAATGTCACGGGCGAGTATCTCTCGGCGATCCGCAAGATACAGAGTTACGGGATAGGCGTTATGGGTTCTTTTATTTTCGGCTTCGACCAGGATGACGAAACGGTTTTTGAGAAATACTGGCAGTTCGTCAAAACCTCCGGCCTTGAGGCGGTCTATCTTGGCATCATGACCCCGTATCCCGGGACGCGCTTTTTTGACGAGCTCGACCGGGGAAAAAGGATCACCGATTACGACTGGAGCAATTACGATACTTCCCACGTAGTTTTTAAGCCCCGACGGATGAGCGCCGAAAAATTACTAGCGGGGTATCGGTGGGCGATGAAAAAATCTTATTCGCCGTATTCGATCGTTAAGCGGCTCCACAACTCAAAGGCATATCCGCTCTTTGTCTGGCCGATGAATATCGGTTTCCACATTTCCGTTAAGCGCCTTCTGAAAAGCCTCGACTGACGCATGAAGAGCGTTCTGCTGATCTCGCCGAACCAGGAAAAGATCCCGTATCCGGTCGCGCCGATCGGCTTGCTGTATATCGCAGACGCTCTTAAAAAAGCGCTCTTCAAGGTTTCGCTGCTGGACCTCTGCTTCAGCGAAAATATCCGCCGCGATATTGAGACGCGGATACGGCGCAGCAAACCCGATTATATCGGCATATCGTTGCGCAATGTCGATAATCTCACCTTTCCGAAAAGTATTTCTTATCTCCCTGCCTTTAAGGGGATCGTGCGGACCATCAGGCGTTGTACCGGCGCGCCGATCGTTCTGGGGGGATCCGCATTTTCGCTTTTTCCCCGCGAGATACTTTCATTCCTGGAATGTGAGTGGGGGGTCGCGGGTGAAGGGGAGGAGGCGTTCGTCGAGCTGCTGAACGTTTTTCGCGATGATACTGCAGCGTATGGCAAGATCGATAACCTTGCCTGGAAAAAGAAGGGTGAGATCCTCCTTAACCGCGTGCGGCATATGAGTTCGTCATCTGAGTACGCGCCGGATTACGGGCTCATCGATAATGCCCTTTATATGAAGCGTGGCGGCATGGCTAATCTGCAGACAAAGCGCGGGTGCAGATTTAGATGTTCCTATTGCACATATCCGTCAATAGAGGGGAAGACATACCGGCTGAGGCCCCCTGAAGCGGTGGCGGCCGACATGAGCCTCCTGCAACGAAAATACGCGGTTTCGCACGTCTTTTTTGTCGATGATGTTTTCACCTATCCCGCGGCTCACGCGTCGGCGGTATGTGAGGCCCTGATCAAGAAGGGCACGCGGATGCGCTGGAGCTGTTTTGCCTCGCCGAGCGGCATTTCCGGGACCCTCCTTGCGCAGATGAAAAAGGCGGGCTGTACGCATATCGAATTCGGTTCTGATTCTTTATCTGACCGTGTCCTGACAAAAATGCGCAAACCGTTTCTATCGGATGATATCCTGCGGGCGGGCCGGTTATGCAAAGAGGCAGGGATCAAATGTGCCCATTATATTATCTTCGGCGCGCCCGGAGAAAATCGGGTTACGCTCAAAGAGCAGTTTCGCGCGATACGTGTTCTCGAGGGAGATGCCGTTATCGCGATGATCGGTATTCGCATCTATCCGGGGACCCAGTTGCAGAAAGTAAGCTTGCGCGAGAAGATTATCAAATCAGGCGACGATCTTTTATCCCCGCGCTTTTATCTTTCTCCCGAGATCTCCCAACGTGAATTGCTGGAAAGGGTTGCCCGGTTTACGAGGTCGGCTGCTCAGTGCATAGTTCCGGGACTTGAGATCAGAAGCTCAGAAAAAATGTATTCGGTTCTGCGCGCCCATTACCAGGAAGGGCCGTTGTGGGGATATCTGGGGTGAGAGGCAGGAAGATCCGAGGAGAGCGACATGGCAGAAGACTATTTTAAGGGAAAAGTAGCGCTTGTCACGGGTGCCAGCCGCGGCATTGGCAGAGGGATCGCCGAGGCGCTCAGCCTGCGCGGCGCACTTGTCGCTGCGAACTATTATAAGAGTGAAAAAGAAATGACGCTTCTGGTGGATTCGCTGCATTCCAGAGGTTGCGCGGTCGAGGCGTACCGCGCGAACGTCGCCGACGGGAAAGAAGTCGAGGCCATGATCGATGAGATTGTCAGGAGGCATGGCCGCATCGATATCTTGATAAACAACGCGGGGTTGAGGCGCGATGCCCTGCTCTGTCTCATGAGCGATGAAGAGTGGGAAATGGTCATGGATACGAATCTTAAGAGCATCTTTTACGTCACTAAATGGGTATTGCGGGTCATGATACCCCAGCGTACGGGCAAGGTCATTAATGTTTCCTCATTGAGCGCGTTTAAAGGGTTGCCGGGGCAGACCAATTATGCCGCTTCAAAAGGGGGCGCAATAAGCTTTACGCGCGCGGCCGCGCACGAAGTGAGCAGATTCGGCATTCAGGTTAATGCCGTCGCCCCGGGGTTGATCGGGACCGATCTTCTGAGCGATTTGGACAAGGAGACGCTCGTGGGGTTATCCCGCGACATCCCTTTGGGGCGGGTCGGTTCGATCACTGATGTCGTAAACGGGGTGCTCTTTCTTGCTTCGGATCGCGCGGATTATATCACCGGCCAGACCTTGTTGATCGACGGAGGCCTCGGTATTTAGGACTATGGAAAAGTACGATGTCATCATCATCGGTGCCGGGATCGGGGGATTAACATGCGCAGCCCTGCTGGCTAAAAAAGGGGTTCGGGTCGCGGTCTTTGAAAAAGAACCCCGCCCGGGCGGGTATTGCTGTTCATTCTCGGCGAGCGGATATTCGTTCGACGCCTGCATCGATTCTATTGGGGGGCTGCGCGCGCGCGAGCCCCTGCGGCGCATTCTCGAGGATGACCTGGGGGTATTTGACAGACTGGACGTGTATGAGCTGAACCCGACCCGCCGCAACATCTTCCCGGGCATGACGATCGATATACCTGCCGATCTAATCCAATACAAAGAAAGCCTGCAGAGCATCTTCAGCCCTGAGGCAGCGGGGATTGAACAGGTCTTTTCGCTCATGGAAAAGATCTATACATCGTCGATCGTTTCAATGCGCGAAAATAGCGCCAGCGATTTTCTTCTGAGCATGCTCAATAAATCCTCCTATGAGGTGCTCGCGTCGTTCATAAAAGATGAAAAACTTCTCGCTGTACTCTCGTCATATTGCACTTTTTTAGGGCTCGGGGCGCAGGAGGTTTCGATCATAGCCGCCTCGAATATCCTGATGCATTACGTCAAAGGGGGGACATTCAGGATCAGGGGCGGTATCCAGACGCTCAGCGATGTTCTTGCCGATAAGGTAAATGCCTGCGGCGGAAAGATCTTTTTAAATGAAGAAGTGACGGATATTTTTTGCTCGAACGGTACCATTCAAGGTATCGCGACAAAGAGCGGGATGCGGTGCGCCGCCGGCAGCATTGTTTCAAATATGGATATCACAACCGCTCTGAGTTTGATGAAAAAGAACGGTTTAACGAAAGATACGCTAAGGAAGCTTGATGGACTTGAAGTCTCCGGATCGTTTGTCATCGCATATCTTGGCGTTACCGACGATCTGCGGGCATATGATTTTGCGCCAAGTATAGGATGTTTCAGTTCGTATGATCTTGATGCGATGCTGAATACGAACGATCAGATAACGTTCGGTTTCAGCATCCCTTCGGTGCTTGACACGGCGCTTGCACCGCCCGGGGGCGGAACTGTTGTAATCCATTGGCCGTTTTGTTATAATCGTGGCGTAGCGCCTTTTGCATCTAAGGACGAAGTCGGCAAAAGAGTGCTTCGCGCGTTTGCGCAGGTCGTTCCGGACATCCAGGGGAAGATCGAGTATATGAGTATTGCCGGCCCGTCAACGCTTGAGCGATATACCGGTAACAGGCGCGGCGCCGCCTATGGGTGGAAACAGAGCACCGAGCTTTTTAAGAGCTTGCCTTATTTGAGGAAAATAGCCGGTAATTTTCATATGGTGGGCCATTGGGCCGGCTATGGCGGCGGCGTAATGCCGTCGATGCTCTCAGCGCATAAGGTCGCGAAAGAAATTATACAATAGGAGGTTTCTGCCAGCATGGGAACTAACGATAACGCCGAACTCTACAGCCAGGTCAAGAAAATGATCGTCAAAGCGATAAAACTCAAGAGTTCGCCGGAGAGTATTGAAAATAATAAGCCTTTATTTGGTTCAGGCGGGGTGGGCCTTGACTCGATCGACGCTCTCGAGCTTGTGATCGCCCTTGAGAAAGAGTTCGGGGTGCGGATACCGGATGCCAGCGTCGGCAAGAAGGTATTGGTTTCCGTGGAGACTATCGTGCAATTCATACAGGACAAAAAGAGTGGAAAATCTTCTTAGTAAGGATATTCGGCGGCTGCTTCCCCATCGCGAGCCGTTTCTTTTTATCGATAAGATTATATCAGCTGAAGAGGGAGTTGTTACAGCGTCCAAATACATTAAAAAAGATGAGGAGTATCTTAAGGGTCACTTTCCCGGCAATCCGCTCGTGCCGGGTGTTTTATTGATCGAAAGCATGGCACAGGCGAGCGGGCTTGCCTGTGCGTTGTATATGAGCGAACAAAAGATCCCGCACCGGGAAAGCGCGGAAGTATATTTTCTCTCCCGGGTCTCAGATGTGAAGTTTAAGCGTCCTGTAATGCCCGGAGATATCCTGATCATCAAATCTAAAATAGTAGAATGTTTCCGACCTTTTTTTAAAGCCGAGGCGCTTTGTGAAGTAAATGGAAAGATTGTGGCAGAAGGTGAGCTGGTCTTAACGGAACGGCAAGGAGGTATGACATGAAAAGAATGGCATCAGCGGTGATGATTCTCGTGTGCTTCCTGAGCGTTGCATGTGGCGCGTACGCGGCTTCGCTGCAAAAAGGGGAAACTGTCATTATTCGTTCCAATTTGCGCGTCCAGGGAGGGGTCATCGCGTTTCATAATATGAGCTCACTTCCAGGAATGATTCCCGCCGGTACCGAGGTGAAGATTATCAAGAGTAGCGGCGGAAAAACTGTTTTTGTAGATCTTGCGAATCATAAAGAGTATACGCTGATCGCGAATGCCGCACAGTGGGATAAATATTTCGTGAAGAGTCGAAGCGAGATTAGTGGGGCGGTGAAAGGCGAGGTGATGGTTGGCATGACCAAAGATGAAGTCTATGCCGCGAAAGGATGCCCCGCATTCATCGCCTGGGGGGTAAAAAGCGATGCTCATCCTTTCGACAATATCATGAAAAGCGATACGTGGTATTATTTAAAAACAACGCGTGGCCACGATAAACTGATTAAATTCGCGAACGCCGCCGTTGTTTCTATTGATTCCTACTAATTAGGGCTCCCGTCATTAAAATGATGAGTTTTCATTGTTGAGCATGAACGCATATTCTTGGTGCCCTATCTGTGGCGGCAAAGAAAGATGCTTCATCAAAAAAGAAGGCACGTGGAATATAGTACAATGCAAAGC
>JBAWYO010000040.1:0-11112 GCA_037143495.1 Candidatus Omnitrophota bacterium
GATATCATTCAGAGGAACCGCGCCATCGAAGGTGTCGTCAACGCAGATGATCAGTGTCGTATCGAAATGCGGGCCTCCGAGCATCTCCCTGATCCTCTCGCGCTCGGCGGGTCCATGGGACCCTGTCGCGACGATGAGGACCGGCATCCGGTCACTCCTTCCGAGCTGCCCGACCTGTTGCGCGTACTGCGCGCAATCCGCGGCGAACGTCGCGCCCCTGAGCCTGCTTACCGCGGCTGCGTCCCTTCTGCGGGCGCCCAAATACTCCTGCGTATACGCCGGCACACCAGAGCCTAACGAGGCAGAACGCCTCAATCTGGCTATCTGCTCATCCCGCGTCCTGTACCGTTCCTCTATTTTTCTGCACATCTGAGAGTGCTGCCGCCGATGAATAAAAGTAGCCCCGAGAAAACCCAGTCCTACGCTGATCGGAGTTTTAAAAAGGAACCAGAGTAGAGACGGAATATCCCCGGTCGTAGCGTTGACGAATTCATAATAGCCACCTCCCAGGGTAATGTAGAGACCCAAACCGAGAACCGGCAAGCCAAAGGCGGTAAGGTCACGCGTCCAGAGCCTTCGCAAGCTATTCTCCAGCCAGCCGCCGGTACTGCTCCTTTCATGGCGTTGCCGCGCTTCCTCGAGCTGCCGGGGGGCAAGATCTCCGACGGAGACGGTCGCCCTCTGTCGACGCCCCATAAGCTCGCAATCGAACCACCCTTGCGTCCTCCCGCGGTATGATGAAGTCGCCCTGCCCGGCAGAGCCGCATTTTCGTAACACGCATTCCGGCATTGGTCAAACCTGTCTTCTAATGAACCCGCGAACGCAAGCGCGTCATCCCGTAAACCGTTATACCCGTATGCCCACAGATAGGCACGACGCAGATTCGAAGAATCCAGATACATGGTCAGCAGTGACATCGCATCAATAAGGGAGCTATACGTCCTGAAGTACTCCAGGTAATCGATCGCATGCCGTTCCCGATCGGACAAGAAGAGCGCCTCTGCATCTCCGGACGCGGTACCCTGCGACGAACTCTGGCCAAGCGATCTCCTTTGGTCCGCAAGCAATCCGATATGCAGGATAAGAAGAGCCTGCATGGCTTCAAGCCTGTCTCTTTCATGGGGCAGGGATCTGCTGTGGTCCCATGGTGCCTCCAGCTGCGTGAATATCCTTACCACAATGAGCCCCGCCGCGTCTACAGCCTCCCGGCTTAAGGGCCTACCCTGTGCCAGCGATGTGCGCCAACAGGATAATGCCGCCTGATAATCGGGCAAAACCGCCCACACATTGTTGATCCGGTCGGAAGCGGTATCGACCGTCGCATGAGATTCGCTCGCCGGAACCCTATCGAAGGGTGCCGGAGTAAACGATGCCGCATGGTCCAGGACCGGTGGTTGTGTTGTTCTCAGATGCAGTAAGAGCGCGGGAAGATTCCAGCGGTCAAGTCGCCGATCCGCTGATGCCCGGGGACGAAGAACGAACCAGAGAAGAAAATTAAGCACCGCGACCGGCACCCCCATCTGCCATAAAAAATGGATGGCGAGCATCGTCCAGGTATCAGGTCGCCATACAAAAGTCTCCTCCCCCGGGGCCCAGAAGTCCTGGGGCGCCCTAATATGGGTAAGCCTACCGGCACCGTTGACAAATAATCCGGGGTTGCCCATCGACGCGCTTTGCAGGTCGGTAACGGCATTACGGACGACCGTGTCTTCCGGATGGTTCTGCACGATGAGCTCGACCGCCCTGTTCGCCTCATCGAATAATGAACCGAATCCTGATGCGGGCGCCCATAATTGATAAAATGACGGCGTATTCGGAGCCAGATACTCCAGCAACGGTTTTAGCAGGCGCGGGTCCGGGCGCTGCTGCGCTGCGAGTATCGCGCCGAGCTGAACAAGTTCATCGGTGTCCTCTTTTAATATACGGCTCACTGCTGCGGCAAATTGAGCGTCGTCAACGGTGGTGAGCCAGTCAAAAGCGGCCAAAGCCCTGATATTATTCGTTTCGGCGCCGGTAAGACCCGAAAGGCGATTAAAGCCGGGGGCGCGCGGATCCTGGAGGTTCGGCATGCTCACCGCGGGTTCGATCGCCCCCAGGCCGGCGGCGCACATTTCAAGAACATGCAGGTCCGTTTCATGAGCGGCGACCGCCGTCAGCAGCGGAGCGAGTTCCGGCCGCGTGCCGCAGACCTGCACCGCATTGGCCCTGCGCACCGGGTCGGGATCGGTTATCGCCGCCAGGAGACGCTTAAAATCAACGGGGTTTTTAAGCGCCGCGCAGATCTCCTGATATGCGGCGGCACGTAAGCCTAACACCGGTTCGTGGCCGGGAAGGTCCGGTATATGCTTCTGTTGATCAACGAGCTTGTGCCTGAGGGACCATTTCCCCGGCGAATCATTGACATAGCTGCCGGATAATACGGGAATGCTCTCTGCGCGGGTTGATACTTTAAAGAACGGAGGAGTCTTGACGCCAAGCACCGCCAGCGTATCGGCGATCGCCATATCAACGAGTGATAATTGATTAGCGCTTCTTCGCTCCTGCTGAACTTTGGTGAGCGCCGCGGTCGCCGCGGTCTTCCCTCCCCTTCGGGCGATCGCGGTAAAGTACTCGTGTAAAGCGCCCCTGACTTGCAAATAACCGCTGCGGTCCTCTTCATTGTCATACCAGTTCAGGAAAACCGTTTCGAGCGCACCAAGCGCCGCTGCCATCGCATCACACGCGTTGACATCACGGGTGCGGGTAAAATGGTTGACCAACTCAACCTGCAAAGCTACCTGTCTACCGTGCTTGCCCTGCACGATGGCGGCGCAGATGCCGCGCAACCTTTCACCGAGTTGGGCTATCTGGCTCTTGATCCGGGGGATCGTGGTGTTCTTGCTGAAAACTATGCCTTGTTGCGCAAGCTCTATCGCTTCATCGGCTTCCGCGATACCCGATCGCCTGGCCGCGATCTCCGCTTCAAGCGCGGGCCTGAGCTTCTCCTGCGCCTCGGTCAGAATAGCGGCAACCTCCTCGTTCGTCGCAGCCGTTCCCAGACGCACTTCCAGCGTGTGCCACATCTCATCAAGATCCGCTATTGAGTTCGGGGACCGCTTGTTTATATCTCTCATCACTCTAAGCGAGTTTGCGGCCCATTGCTTGGAAAAATGATAAACCTTTCCTAAGCCCGTCAACCGCGCTATCTCCGCAGAGACCTCGGTCATCTGCTTATTCACTTTGGCGATCTCGGCTTCGTGTTGAAGACGCTGCGTTTTCGACTTCGCCTGGCTCTGTTTGAACCCCAGTTGCTTGATCAGTTCCTTCTGCAGCTCCTCTTCCAACCTGGCCGTGACAGGATCATACTCTCTTTCAAGCAGGTTATTAAAGAACGAGTCCTTTCTTAATCTATCCAGCTCTTCCTTATCGTCTGGCGGACCCTGCAACGTGGGACGTGTGCCATCAGGCATCTTCTGTAATTGATGCTCGTCACCCTGAGGAGTCGCGGGGGGCACTGCTTCGGGAACCCCCGCCCTTGATCTCACGGTCGGGACCTCGACATCCTTCGCCCAATGCCGCGCCGTCATCGGCAGAAAAACGCCGGCAAAAGCCGCGATCCAGAGCGCCGCACTCAGAAGAACGATCGCGCCGTTACGGACCCAGGAAGAAGAGGGGCGCTGGGACGTTTCCCGCAGTAATTCATAATTATCTCTGAGCTCGCTGACAACCTGTCGCGCCTGATCAATCTGGCTCTCGGATGCTCCTGCCCTTCTGAGCCTCTTCACCGCCTTTTCAGCGCGATTGAGCCGGTGTTTCGCGTCGCGCAGGGCAGCTCTTCTATTGTTCGGAGAGAGGTTGGAGCCGAAGACCCCCAGCATCGGTCCGGCCATACCCATCAAGGGGACGGTCTGATCGAGAGAAGTCGGGTCGACCGCGCCCTGGTGGCTCATATGCATTTTCCAGAGGCAACCGACAGCACACAAAACAACGACAGCGGCCGCTTTGGCGGCCGGACGGACCCATGAAGGAGCCGCCTCGCCGTTCTGTAACTGATCTAATTCCGCCATGGCCGCCGCTATCGCCGCCTCGTCACGCGAACCTGCAACGGCAGCATCCTCCGCGGTGGAACGGCGCACTCGCCTGACCATTTCATAAAGAGCTGCGGCCGAGATCGCGAACCAGCCAAGCCCTTTCAGGAATCCCCGTGCGGAGCCATTCTCCTGCCCGCCTTTCCGCTTGCGTTGCTCCGCTGTATCAATGGGAAGTGCCGCCGCAGCGGCCTGTGCGGAGGCAGAGCTTTCGTCAAGCCCGGGAGTGCTATCCGTTGTCTCATAGAGGGCAAGCATATCGAATTCGCCGCCCTCATCGGCGAGAAGGTCAGCGAGAGCGGTATCAACCTCCTCGGGCCTCACCCCCTCTTCTTTCTTTACCTCATCCTTATTAACATCAGGCGGTTCTTCCTTTTCTTTCGGCAGTATTTTATGTTTTTTCGCTTTCTCTGGAGCAGTCGTCTTCCTGGCTCCATGCCCGCCGCCACCGTGGGCTGCTTCAGCATGGCCTCCGCCGCCGCTTTTTTGAACGGTGGCAACTTTGTTGGCGGCTACCGCCTGCGATCCGTGCGGCTTGAAAGAGGCAATACCAAGCAGCGTCCTATTCTCGGCGATCTTGCTCGTTTCGCTCGCCAACCGCACCGCGGCCCGGGGCGGAACGTGGAGATTATAGAGCGCCGGATCGGAAGGCCGGGAAAAGGGAACATATTGCTGACCGGCGGTCTGTTTAAGTGCGCTTTCAATATCCGCAAAAGAAACTTTGATAACATCGACGGAAGAACCTCTCCCTTTTTGATCGACAGGATCCAATTCCAGCGAGATGACAACGTAAGTATGCTCCCGCATATCGGCATAGTGCGCTTTTTGTCCGGCTCGAATCTCGTTTACATACTTTTCGAGATCGGCGCGATCGATATCGACCGTGACGGTATTGATATCGATGACGACACTGACATTCGCGCCGGAAAAAAACTTTGACAACAATGGCAGTTCTCGAACTGTCGATACACTCTTATCAATATGGATGGTAGCGTGGGCGGTTGCATTTGCCGATCCACTATGCACAACTTCTTCCCCGGGAATATGATCAGGCACCAAAGCCCCGGGAACACCGGTTATAGCAAGTCGCCCGCCAAGCGGTTCCAGGGTGAGAGTGCGTTTCCGTTCCCGGCGTCTTCGCGCCGCTTCAGAGAGTCTTGCTCTGCGTTTCGGCCTTTCGGATGCAACGCTTCTTAAGGGCACCGGCACATTCGCCGCCGGAAAAAGATCTGCCGGCGGTAAAGCCGCGGTATTCGTGAGCAGGGAGGCCGGCACTAACGGTGCCGGCGCTACCGCCACCCGCTCTGGACCTGCAGCGACTGGAGCAACGAGGGCGGGAACGACTCTCTGGTAATGGAATGTCCGTACCGGCAACAAATTACCTGAGGCCCCCGCCACGGCAGTCATCGACGCATGGCGCTCGAGCTCGCCCGCATCATGCAAGTACTTCAGATCCTTCGCTACCGTGCTATACGCAAAATGCGCCCGTTCGCCGTAGACCTGCCCGTTTTCACTAAGCATCATCGGCAGCGCCTCAACCGCCTGCGCTACCGTCAACGACTCTGTTTTTGCGCAGATCGTGCGCAAGAGCTCACGGCGCGTCGCCGGAGAGATACGCGCCATCTTTGCGGACGGTTCTTCCGCTGACGCCGTCGGCGCCATTGCAGGCGCCGGCCGCAATTGCTCCGCTATCCTTGTCTCAATCTCCTGACGGATCGCGCTCACCCTCTCCTCTACGCCAGAGAGGCCGCGCACACTGCGATACCCGCAATCATCGGTCAGCGCACTCTGAAAAGCTTCTTCGCTAAAACGGCCGTCAACAGAAACCGCGCTCAGATGTTCCTGAACAAAGGTATCCATTCTTCTAAAGAATTGTTCCCGCAGCTTTAGTTGTCCCGCATTAGCCGGACCTGCTTCAGAGGTAGCTGCCAGCGGCTCCAGCCACGCCAGATCAGGATCGCCCCAGGGCACGACAAGACCTTCCTTATTATCATGAGCACGTGAAAGCAGCACCCTCCTTGCCGCAGTAACCCTCTCAGAGCTCAGCTCTGCCTGAGCAACGCCATGAGCCTCAAGAAGGACCGAGGTAAGCGCATGTCCCCAGTCAGCCCTTTCTTCAAAAGGAGCGGTAAACCGGCCGGAAAGTTCGGCAACCTGTTCGGGATCGGCCAGGATCTCTTCAACCGCAGCCGCATATCCGCTCGGCCGTATCCCTTCGCCCTGGCTGACGGAGCGTCGCTTGAGCACAGCGAAACTTTCAGCGGTCACCCCGGATATCGGCGTAAGCGTCGTTCTTCCGTCACTATTCCTGGCTGCGGAAAACCCGTAGATACCATACCCGGGCACGTTCAAATAGAGCTCGACCCCTTCTCCTTCTCCCGCGGCAGTACGTACAACGACCGAGTTATTTCGGTCCGCGAGCGCGTCGTAAAGACGCAGAAGTGCGGTTTGCTGCTCAGCGGGGATCTCCGGATTACCTTCCACGGCGGCTCTGACGGAGCGCCAGTAAGGGCTTTCTTTCGTAAAAAAAATATCACGGCCGTTATCCCCGTCTAGAAGCATCGCTCCTAAACAATACGCGAAGGCATCGATGGCCCCGGCACATGACTTGACGCCTGTCAGCCGCTGGGTGATTTCAGGCGATGCTGAAAAAAATGAAAAAAGAGCAAGGTTTTTATTATCGCGCAGAGAATCAATATACGACCCGGTTTTGTTCGTCAGGATCGTGACATAGGGACGTTCACCGGGCGTACCAGGATCAAGCCGGGGCACAATAATAAGGTACGAGATCTGCTGGTCATTAAATATATTCACCAGTCCGCCGGTATGAAAACCACCGGTAACCAGGGCGGCGACTTTCTCATGCTTGCTTCTCATTCTTTCTATGGTATTGGCGAAGATAACGGCATTGCGTTTTTCCGCCGCTTCATAGAACGCGAGCGAGCAGGCGATACCTTTGGAAAATTCACCGATGTCGATATCCCCGGCATACGAGATATGATACGTCCCACAATGAGCGGCTATGAACCTCGCGATATCTCCCAGGTCTGATTCTTTAAGTGCAGCTCTGAGTTTCGCCAGCGAAGGTGCTGTCAGTTTTGTTTCAAAAAGATCGCGCACCAGGAGCGCTTTCTCGCAGATCGCGGAAAGCGTCCGTTCGGTCTCGTTCCTGAAGAGGCTTTCCTTAATAGCGGCCTTCAGGAGGCCGAGCTCCTCAAAGAGCCCGGTAAAATTCAGGCGGCTGTACCGATCCAGATAGCGGGCATAACGGATAAAGTTTTTGTACCCCGAGAAGTCGATATGCTGACCGGCGGCACAGCATAAGAGATACGAGTGAAAAACAGCCGGCGAGATCTTTCCGGTCTTAAAATCAACACTTGCTTTGACAAGAGCTTCAAGTCCGGGTCCGGTTAACGCGAGGCTGAGCCGCTCGATAACCTCTTTGCGCTCTTCATCGGCCTTGCCGAAATCGATTTCTTTTTCCAGCTCCCGCGACGCGAAAAGAATGGATAGATTCTGATAGGCGTCAACGGTTTCACTGCGCCCGGCGCATTTCATGAGATAACCAACATACTCATCCAGAGAACTTTTCTGCGCGTCGAATTCTTCCGATCTGCGGTCGAGCTCAAGCAACGACGAGGAATAGATCTTTTCCTTGAGCGCTTCCAGCAAACGCGTTAACGCCTGTATATTTTTCTGATCCGTCTCCCGGCGAGCGATGATCCCGCGGAAGACCTCAACGTTCTTAATGTATAATCCGCTCTCCTCAATACCATACAGCGCTACCGGCTGCCCGTTTGTTATCGCAAAGAACTCGCCGGCAGATATTTTTCCCTCACGTAACAGAAAATCGGCCGCGTCTTCCTTTATTTTTCTGTCAGGAAAAGCGGAGAGTACGCTGGTGTCAATGAACCCTTCGGAACCTTCAAGCGCGATGATCTTCATCTGATAGCGCTCAACAAGAGATCCGAGTATTTTGGCGATAGAAAGCTGCGCGCTGACGCTGGTGTGGGCATCCTGGATGTTAAAGATCATCTCCTGGTTCTTTTCGTTGCGATCGGTTCCTCCGGCAACCGTCCCCGAGTCGTAGGGTATGATCGACACCGGCGGCGTAACGGATTCGCTGACGGCTTCTGCGCGCGTCCTGCCTCCTCCGGCGGGATTCAGCGAAACCGCGCCCTGAGCATAGATGATATCCTGGAAGATCATCGTCAGGGAGATAATTCCGGCAACGCATTTCATGGCGAGCCTATCGGTCCTTCTAGAGCGTACGATCTTATCGGGGTTTCTCATTTTTTTGCCGGAATTCGTTAGATTAATTTAAGATTGCTGTCAAAAAGAGGTCTTCCGAGCGTTTGCTCAAGAAGACCTTGTTCTGGTGCGATGCATATGTTTCATCGGTGTTCTCGCGGGTGATCGATCGTCGTACGTGTTTCTAAGCTTCAACCAGATAGCGGCCGCATACCACAATGGGGACGTGTACCACCGGCTGCTCACGATAAAGACGTGTAGGTTCGCAGTGCACGATCAGATCATCGGTGATCTTAGCGCTATCAATAATCGCGCCGGCCTTATCTCCGGCATCAAGCCTGTCACAACCTTCGCTGATGATACGGATTACCGTTTCATATCTGAACATGGCGCTCCTTTATTGAGTGACCGCTATGCTGCGCTCCGCTTCAAGCCAGATCTCAAGATCTTTACCATGAACCTTACCCTTCTGCTCCCATAACTGGTAGGCTTTTGACCTGACCTGCTCAGCACTGGTAACCGATGGCGCCTGCTGAACCTTCACGGAACCCGCTTTGCCCGCGACCGCCTTCAGAACCTTCTTTGCCATATGACCCTCCCCTGGTTACGTGCCCTGACTTTTACAAAAAAGCTTATGCATACACACAATCCGCGCAAATCGTGAATCTCTTGTTTGAGTCGCACGCGCCGGATCCCGCTTCCCTGTCAATGTCCAGCGCGCAGATATCTTCCTGCGCGAGCAGAAAACTCATCGCGTACGACTTGATCTCGAACTTCTCTACAACTGATAACATGTATCCCTCCTTTCTAAAAAGTTTTATTTACAGTACCTAGTTTATACCCGGCATATTAAGTCTGCTTCAAGGGGGTGTTAAATGCGGGTAAAGTAGCCTGCAGCGGTTATCTTAGTGCGGAAGCGTGAACCAGAATTTTGAGCCGTGGCCTTCGGTGCTCTCGATGCCCACGACACCGCCATGTAATTCGACGATATGTTTGACGATCGAAAGCCCCAGGCCGGTGCCGCCAAGCTCGCGGGACCGTGCTTTGTCGACGCGGTAAAAGCGCTCGAATATCCGGGGAATATCTTTCGGCGGGATCCCGATACCGGAATCCTCTACGATGATCTTAGTGCCGCCTTCTATCTCCTCGTTAGAAACCTTGACCGATCCTTTATCTTTATTGAATTTGATTGCGTTGCCGATCAAGTTGGTCAATACCTGTTCGATGCGGCCCGCATCGGCGTGAATGCTCATTGCGGCAGGAAGAGCGTTCACCGCTTCGATCGCCTTCTTTTTTACCTGCGAACGGAAACCCGAATAAATCCTATTAACGAGTTCATGGAGATTCACCGACTCGCGGGTAAGCTGTATCTCCCGTGACTCAAGATGTGACAAGCTCAGGAGATCATTGATCAGGTTGTCGAGACGTTCGGTATGGGCCTGAATGATCTTCAGAAATTCCGGTCCGTTCTCTTTATCCTCAATCGCGCCTTCAAGCAGCGTTTCGACAAAACCTTTTATAGAGGTCAACG
Source organism: Candidatus Omnitrophota bacterium (assembly GCA_037143495.1). Lineage (GTDB taxonomy): Bacteria > Omnitrophota > Gorgyraeia > JABMQH01 > JABMQH01 > JBAWYO01. The sequence continues at coordinate 9,851 of JBAWYO010000040.1, forward strand.
GCGTCTTTAATTCATGCGATACGTTGGCCACGAAATCACTCCTGACCGTTTCCAGGCGCTTGAGCTGCGTAATATCATGTACAACGGCAAGACACCCGCTCACTTTTTCTCCCTGATCGAAGACGGGTGAAACATTGACTTGAAAAGTCTTCTGCGCCGGTAATACGGTAATGAGCTCTTTCGAAACCACCTCTCCGCTCTTTAAGGCGAGGGTAATAAGTTCGGCAATATCATTATTGCGGATCGATTCCAGAAAATATTTTCCTTCTATATCGCGGCCCGTTATGCCGAAAATTTTTTCTATGGAATTGTTGATCGAAAGCACCACGCCTTCTTTGTCGACAACGATAACGCCCTCCACCATGCTGTCCAGGACCGCCCTCAGGCGCTGGTTCTGCGTCTGAATATTTTTAAGTTTGTCTTCTATGTTCTGGGCCATCCGATTGATCATATCGGCGAGCTCCTGAACCTCATCCTTTGACTGCAGGAATATCCGGTGACTAAAATCACCCTCTGAGATACTGCGCGAGCCCTGAATAATTTTATTGATCGGGTCCAGAATACTGCGCACGAGAAAGACCCCGGCCATGATAGCCAGCGCTATCGCTATCAGGAATGCTGCCAGGATGGCTTTGCGGATCACCACCAGGGCCGCTTCGGCCGCCACCATCGGGAGCGCGATCCTCAAAACACCGAGGACTTGCCCTTTCTCCGTAACCGGCAGCGCCACATAGAGCATCTCTTTCTTGACCGTTCTCGAATAGCGCCGGTCGCTCCCGACGCGCCCGTCAAGCGCGGCTATGTTTTCCGGGCGATACCGGTGATTTTCGATTTTTGGAATGACCTCGCGCGGCGCGCCAGAATCGGCGAGCACTTTACCGTTCACGTTAATGATCGTCAACCGGCAGCTGATCTCGCCGGCAATATGCTTGACGAAGCTATCCAGGTAGACCGGATCTTCTTTTTTTAATTTTTCGACGATGAGCAGGCTCTCAACGAGCCGGGCCTGGCTTATCAGCGATGACCTGGTCATCTCGAGCGAACCGTTCTCGAGGCTCTTGTCGAGATAAAAAACGACCACGGCAAAGAAAATAACCACGATCGCAAAGTAGGAGAAGAAAAGCCTGACCTTAAAAGAGTTTTTTATCGGCATGCGGCCACTCAGATATTTTCCTCGAACCGGTATCCGTAATTTTTTACCGTAATTACATGAGCCGACAGGCTCTTGAGCTTCTTGCGCAGTGTGCGTATATGAACATCAA
>JBAWYO010000041.1:0-10951 GCA_037143495.1 Candidatus Omnitrophota bacterium
GGCGGAGCCTTAGGTGCCGGTGGCGGCGCGCTCGTCGGCAGTTCGTGGGACCAACAGGACCAGCAGGCGAAGGTATCGAACGCGAATTATGTACCTATTTCAGCGATCGCCTCGATGGGAATGCAGGGCGCCCCTGATTCGGTTATCATTGGCGACATCCAACGGACCGGCTCGGTCTACCAGCTTGATTCGGAGACGATCAACTTCCTGAAGCAGAATAAGGTCAGCGATAGGGTCATTGACGCTATGCTGGCGACCAACAGAAAATAAGATCTAAAAATACCTCCTTCTTTTTGTCGATAGGGCACAGAAGGAGGTATTTTTTGAGCGGAAGCTAAAGAAGTTTAACAGGCGGTATAGTTTTCAGAGTAATGTTAGGTAATAAAAAAGGTAAAATATACTTTTTTACTTTAGTATTTCGCGTGATATAATCTAATTATATGAAGAACGCAACCATTGCTATCGCACTTATATAGTCACAAAAAAAGAAATCAGGAATTAATGAACAAGCATGATATGGAACGACAGACGATAGATGAAATATAAGATTAAAAAAATCATTGCAACTATTCTTATCGCCGCGCTGACGTGGCAGAATATCGCAGGAGCCTCTCAGTCAGGATCTTACTCTTTGCGACCGCTCTCGCTCTCAGAGAGAGATGCCGCGCGCACATCGCGCCTGGTAAGATTCCTGAGAAAACTTGTCAGTGATGAGCGAGAGATTATTGTCAGTGGATTTAAAACGACCGTTCGGGCGTTGGCGGCCATTAAAAAATATATCAGTGATCCGCGCACGGCACTTAAAAGCCTGCCGATAGTCGGCGCGGCCGCGGCTGCTTTGTACGGATGCGCCGCTCCCGCGACGAATATGTTCAATAAATACATGGAGTTGACCCGGGATCATCCGTGGCTGACCGCGGTCGTGACGACCGCTTGTCTGACCGGCTTTTTAGCGGAACTTATATCCCTGATGATCGTCGGCCGGCAGGCAGGCGAACCTCCTCGCTGGTATCGCTTGCTCTACAAATCAGCTATGCTGGCGTATATGGGGGCTCAGGTGAAGCTATTCTATGTGCTGGTAGATACAATACCCGCCACTGGCGCCTATCCCGAACTTAAAATACTCGTTGATATGTTCGGGTATACGCCGGTTTTTGGTTTTTCAGTTTATTATACGTTCCTCAACCTCTTTGAATACGCCTACAAAAAGAGCGTCGGCATACCAACGACTGAAATGCTCAGGGACCAGCTGCCATTGAGCACAAAATGGAACAACCAGGTCTATCAGGCGCTCATTCGATGCTGGCCCATATGGATACCCGCGCATCATTACAATTACTACTTCCTGAACAGCGAATCGAGGATCATTTTCGTCAACGTTGTATCGCTCTTGTTCCAGATATTGATATCGGTATTGGATAAGACGCTCGAACCAAAGAGTGGACCGGGAGTGATCGTCGGGCCTGGTATATTACCTGGCCCGCAGCCTTATGTGACAATACCGTCGCTGGCGCTCTGGAGCATTTAGCAAAAAACATACCCCTTTCTCCCGTTGGAAGACGGAGATGGGGTATTTTTTTGTTCTTAAGGCCAGTACCGATAGGTGAGAGGTCAGTTACAGTATTACGAATTATGAAAATAAATTTGACAAATCATCAAATTCATGTTATACTTCTTTTGGGAAAGGGAAGTCGACATGAAGAACATGAAACTACATCTCTTGACGGGCATCCTGATCGGCGCTTACACTTGTTCCGCTTTCGCTGCTAATAGCACTCCCCAGGGAGTCTCCTCATCGCCAGCTTCCTTAATAACTAAGGCAGATATTCCGCAGGTTGTTACCGGTCTTTACTCCGATGCCAATGGATACCTTGACATAGCGCAGGCATTTATTTTGATTAATTCAGGATCGTCAAGTACTTCTAATTGCCCTTACGCATATTATGATAACAAAGCCAACAAGCTCTATCTTATGAGCGATGCGGGTTCTTGGCAGGGTGGGTATGCTCCGGGTTCGGTAGCTACCATCGAGAATTCTTCGGTAGTTCTCAATTGCCTAAAAACCGTTATTTCCGTTGCGGGTACTACTATTACCATTAATTGGAATTTTCGGTTTAAAGAGAGGTTTAGCGGTAGGCAGTATGTATATTTGGCCGCGAATGATCGAGCCAGTGCATATAGCGGATGGAGAGTATGCTCAAATGTGATAATAGATTCAGTTGCGCCGACCGGTTCCTTTACTATTAATAGTAATGCCAAGTATTCGAACCAACTGACAGTGACGTTACGACTTTCTTTGACCGATAGCTCTTCAGGTCTGGATACCATGCAATTTTCTAATGATGGTCTGACGTGGACGATGGCCGAACCGTATGCGACAACAAAGAATTGGAAACTTAATTCCGGCGATGGTCAAAAGATTGTTTATGTCAAAGTAAGTGACAAAGCTGGTAATGCGTCCACCGCGATAGCTAAATCGATACTATTGGATATGACGCCGCCAAACATTGTCATCACAAGTCCGATTGATAGATCTTTTGTTAATACGCCCAATAAAAGTGTTCAGTATACGTGCGATGGAACAGCGAAGAGCAGGGTGGTCATGCTGACGGAGGGCATTAATACAGTTACGATCCAGGATAACGATGCCGCGGGTAACGTCGGTAGCGCGTCTATTCAAGTAACCCTTGATACGGTGCCGCCGGAAGGATCAATAAATGTTAATAATGGCGCTCTTTATACTTCGCAGACCCAGGTTACCTTGGCGCTGACGGCGGTCGATAGTTCAGCGGGGATGGACAAGATGAGATTTTCAACCAATAACGTAAGCTGGTCAGCTCCCGAAAGCTACGCCTCAACCAAAACCTATACTCTTCCAATCGGAGATGGGGTAAAGAATATATATGTAAAATATTCCGATAAGGCCGGTAACTGGTCAGCGGTATATTCGGCCTCGATAACGCTTTTTACCGGAATTTTGATCGATCAGGTGAAAGGCGGAGAGGTGGTGTCACCTGACGGAAAGGCAAAACTGATCATTCCACCCGGCGCGCTCTGGACGACGACGCGAATATGCATTATGACCGCTGATCCGTCGCTCTTACAGGGTAGCGCTCCTCAGCATTACTTGCTTCAGACTCTCGTTGATTGCAAACCATCAGGGCTCATTTTCAGGAAGCCTTGCGAGCTTGATGTAGAGCTTGGTCAGGCTGAAGTTCCCGGCACGCCCATCGAACTTGGCCTCCTGGATGAGACAACGCAGAAGATCGTCTTTATGGAAGAGAGCACTTCCGTTGGTAGTGACGGTACATCGATGAAATTCCCCATCACCCATTTTTCGACCTACGCGGGGCTGGCGAGTTCGCTCTCGCAAGGAGCGCCTATCGGCGCGGGGGTGCAGGTGCCTCTTCCTGACATGCTGACCGGAGCTTTCGGTCATTCGTTATCTTTGAGTGTTCCGCCCGGCAGAAAAGGTCTTCAGCCTTCCGTTAACCTCCAGTATAAGAGCTCGAACACAAATTCATTCGTCGGAGTTGGTTGGTCACTAACGCCGGGATATATTACCCGGTCAACGAAGCTGGGGCCCGCATCCTATGATGATATTAAAGATACGTTTGTTTTTGTAACTGATTCCGGTGCGGCTGAGTTGACGCATCTGATTGATTCTCTATATCAGGCAAAGATCGAGTCAAGCTTTGCGCGGTTTTATAAGGAAGAGGATAGTTGGAGAGTTGTGCAAAAAGATGGCGCAGTTTTAAGATTCGGTGACACTGTCGACTCAAAAGAGATATCTGATCGCGGAACATTCCTGTGGAATTTAACCAAAGTCAGCGACACAAATTCTAATTATATGGAGCTTACCTATGGTAAAGATGGCGGAAAATCCTACCTTGACCGGATCGACTATACCGGCAATGACGCAACAGGCACGGAGCCATTGAATAGCATTGAGTTTATCCTGGAAGGCCGGACGGATGTTTCATCTAATTTTAGCAACGGGTCAGAGATCAGCATTGCCAAGCGCCTCGCTGAAATTCGCGTGAAGTGCCAGGATCGGCTTGTGTGGCGATATCTGTTAACGTATGAGTATTCACCCGGGTCCAGCCGCTCACTTTTAAAAACAGTGACTCAATTTTCATCGAACAGGAAAGCTTTTCCACCGCAGACATTCAGCTATCAGAAACCACATGACTAAAAAAGCGGTCTCCTTAATGTTGGTGCTTGTACACATCATAACATTCGGACATGTGGCCGATGGCATATGCGCGATCGCTCAGAGCGCCTCATATAAGCTGGATAACGTCGCCTATAGCCAGGGCGGCCAACCTCGGACATCTTTAGGCTATAAGATCGTGCAGGATATGGTGGGATGCGCGATCCAGGGAGTCTCCGCCGGCGTCGGATTAAAGATCGACGCAGGTCTTATATATGCTCTCCGGTCCAGTGCGCCCACGCAGACGCAAGCGATCCCTAACCAGTCATGGGATCAAGGCCAGGGGAAAATAAACGCGTTTAATCTCGATAGTTATTTTTCGAGCGGGGATGGCCTCACGCTTACGTATGCCGTCACTGGTAATAATAAAATAACAGTATCGATCGATCAAGCGACCCATTTGGTCAGCTTTTCACAGGTTCAAACATACTTCGGGACCGAGACGGTGACGTTCACCGCGACTGATACTGAGTTTAACGTCACCGCGAGCAATGCTGTTACCCTGCAGGTGGCAGGCGGAAATAATCCGCCGGTGTTGGACTTCATGCCGGATATCACGGTTGACGAATGCCAATTGGTCGCGATAAGTCCTCACGCTACTGATGCTGACGGGAATACTATAGCATATTCTTTTACGGCGCCTCTTGATGCCAATGGCCGCTGGCAGACCGACTACACAAGCGCCGGCACTTATACGACGACCATAACGGCGACCGACTCGACCGGTTTAAAAGCCTCCCAGAATGTGAAGATTACCGTGCGTAACGTTAATAGGCCTCCGGTCATCACTGCGATAAGCGGTATAGCCGTTATTACGGGGAAAACGGGCATCCTGCCGGATATAAAGGAGGGAGAAGTTCTGCAGATCATGCCGATGGCAACAGATCCGGATAATGAAACCGTCACCTGCGTGTATTCAGCTCCGTTTGATCCTTCGGGCAAATGGCTTATAGATTATGACCAGGCCGGTTTACATACGTTCACGGTCAGCGCAAGCGACGGAATAGATACGGTTACTCAGGCAGTGAGTGTCAAAGTCGTTAACGTTAACTGGCCTCCAGCGCTTACGCTCTCGCTTTCTAAATATACCATAGCTCCGAATGAAAGATTTATGGTCACCATAACCGCGCAGGATCAAGACGCTGATCCGCTTATCTACACACTAAAAAAGGATGGCTCCGATATTTCATCCGGGACTATCTCGAATACAGTAACTTTCGATACATCCATCGCGGAGATTGGCAATCATACTCTATCGGCTGTTGTACAGGATGGCCAGGGCGGCCAGGGTACCGCGCAGACTGTTCTTGACGTGTATGATCCTAGTGTTAACAGGGAAGCGATAGTCCCTATTATGGGTGATTTTAATGGCGATTCTCTCACTGACCTGGGAGTGCACAATTCTGAGACAGGAAGTTGGGAGATAGGGCTTTCGCAAAAAGGTGTTTTTAACGCTGCCGTTGTCTGGCTGACCGGTTTTGGCAATTCGAAAGAATGGATACCGGTAGGAGGAGATTTTAATGGTGACGGCAAGACCGATATAGGTATTTACAATAACGCGAGCGGCGAGCTGAGGATCGCTTTATCGGACGGGAACAAATTCACTGTCAGCGGCTCCTGGCTTACTTTTAGCGGCAGTAGCTATTCATGGATACCCTTTACCGGCAATTTCAATGGCGACAAATTTACCGATTTTGGTCTCTATAATAAGGAAACCGGGGAATGGAAAGTCGCTCTTGGCACCGGCACTGGATTTGGTCCTCTCCTTACCTGGGTAGGGAATTTTGGCGGCGCTGATTACACATCGCTCACGGGGGATTTTAATGGCGACGGGTTGACCGATATTTGTATATTTAAGAAGAGTGCCGGAGAAGCCAGGGTAGCGTTTTCAAATACCAGAAGGTTTATTCCCGCGCAGAATGTTTGGCTCGCTCATTACGCCGTCGGCCAGGAACCTCTATTGGCCGACTTCAATGATGACGGCTTGACTGATTTTGGATACTTCGACAGGTCAACAGGGAAATGGTATTGCGCGCTTAACACGACCGTCTCTTTCAGTGATCAAGGGGTATGGCTTCAGAACTTCGGGTCATCGAGCGTCGACGCCGGTCATACCGGCGATTTTAACGGCGATGGGCTGACCGATGCCGCGACATTTAGCAGAAGCGGAGAGGGACTTGATAAATGGCGAATTCAGCTCTCTGGTAAAAAACCACAGGACCTCTTGACCGAGATCGATAACGGCATCGGCGGAAAGACAAAGATAGTTTATCAATATGCTTCGACCTATCATAATGAGTTGCTGCCATTCCCGGTATACGTCACGAGTTCAGTCAGTTCAATAAATACCGTACCCGCCGGTCGCGCGGCAACCTATGCGCAGCATTTCACCTACGAAGGAGGGTGGTTTGACGCCACTGAGAGGGAATTTCGCGGTTTTAGGACGATACGTGTCACTGACCCCGTCACGGGAAACTATACTGAGACTTATTTTCATCAGGGCAGAGCCCCGGAGGACGGCGCGCTCAAGGGGCAGATAGAGAAGATACTCGCCTATGACGGTAATTGCCGGCTCATCAGCGAGGCCGATAACACCTGGGATGTCAGGAGGTCAGGCCCGGCAGATGGGGCAGTTGGTTTTCCGTATCTCAAGGAAGTGACGCAGACGGTGTACGAGGAGAATGGCCATAGCATAACGACCAGGAATCAATTCATCTATGACAACCTGGGGAATATCGTTGAGGAAAATTGTCGCGGAGATCTCTCGTTGACCGGCGATGAAAAAACGACTGAAACAAAGTATGCATCTGCTTATGATCGCGGTCATAATCGGCCGCTCGAGATATCCCTCAAGGACAAAGATGGCGTTCTGGTTAATAGAAAGACCTACACCTACGACGATAGCGGTAACCTTACTAAGGAGATCGCGTTCTTGGACGGCGTGAATGATCCGTCAACCAGATATGGCTATGACTCCTTCGGTAATGTGACAACGACTACGAATGCGCTGGGCCACATCGTCTCGACAAATTATGAAAGCACATTCCATACCTATCCAGAGACCATCGCTAATGAACTTGGCCACGCGATCCGTTATCAATATGACCCATCTTTTGGCGTGGTTACCCATGCGACCGATGTCAATGGCAAATCAACTGAAACGGTTTATGATACCCTGGCTCGGGTCATCGCCCAGAAAAACACGAGCGGCCAGATAGTTACCTCATACAGCTATCCTGACTTTAATACCAAAGTAAGCACCCAAGAGGGATTACATAAGACCGAGTATGTTGATGGCCTTGGACGGGCGTACAGATCGGTATCAGATGGGGAAGATGGAGTCTCAAAGAGGCAGATTTCAACCGAATTCTATTTTAATCAGCGTGGATTTAAAGATGCCGAAAGCCTGCCGTATTACCTGGATGAAGATCCCTCGCAGATATCGTTTGTGCGATATAGCTATGATCAGCGGGGTAGGGTCACGGCCACGACCTCTGATTTCCCGGGAACGGCAAAAGACGCTTCATCATCGATAACGTATATCGATCCGCTGTATACTGAAACGACCGATCCCCGCGGTGTCAGGAAGGGGATCCGGAAGGATGTCTATGGCAATACGATAGAGATAACCGAGTTTACCCAGCCGGCTACCTATAAGACACTCTATGAGTATGACCTGAAAGGTAACCTCACCAAACTGACCGACGCCAAGGGCACTATTACCCAAATGCGGTACGATCGCCTGGGGCGCAAGATATCGCTCAACGACCCCGATACGGGCATAACCACCTATGCCTATGACGCGTTAGGCAACCTGCTCAGACAGACTGACAACAAAGGCCAGAGTATCATCATGGAATATGATTCCCTGAGCAGGCTTGCCGCTAAGCGGGGAGAGTCCTCTCCCGGGGCTCTCCCCGCCGTTTTAGCCGCCTACGAGTATGACTCCGCGATAAAGCCCAATTGCGTCGGCAGGCTTTCAAAAGCTCTCTCTTTCACCGGCGGCCAACAAGCGGCTGCTACCGATTATTATTACGACACCGAAGGGCGTGCGACGCGGGTTGATAAGAGCATTGACGCTATCACGTATAGCACCCGGACCTCCTATGATCTTCTTGGCCGCGCCGCTTCGATAGAATACCCGGATGGCGCAGTAGTTAACTACCGGTATAATCAAAATTCAGGGTTATTGCAAAGTGTGCAGGGACTCTCACCGCAGGGGAGCGTTCCCGTTTTGTATGCGCAGAACATTTCGCATAACGCAAAAGGCCAGATCCGTTCGTTATCCTATGGGAATAACGTCACGACTACCTATGATTACGGGCAGGACCTGCGCCTTTCGAGGATATTGACGAAAAACGGCCAACAACAAACAGCGCTTCAAGATTTGAATTATGAGTTTGATCTCAATGGCAATATCACGACCCTTACCGATAATATCAGGAGTAACATACGCTCCTATGCATATGATGACGTGAACCGTCTTACGCGCGCTGAAAACACGCCGGATCCCCATGGCGGTTTTACGACCTTTGATTATCAATACGACGGCATCGGTAATATGACGCGCAAATCGGATGTCGGGACCATGACGTATGGGTCAGCAGGTCACCCGTCACCGGTCACCAGCCAGGGAGGTATCCCGCCAATGCCTCATGCTGTCATGACGGCCGGTTCAGGAAATTATACGTACGATGTGAACGGCAATATGGTTTCGGCGCCTGGCAGGCTCATGACGTACGATGTCGAGAACCGCATGGTCAAGCTTGAGGAGCCGACAGCCACGACGTTCTTTACTTATGATGCTGACGGGAGTAGAATAAAAAAGACGACCGGTTCGAATTCCACGACGTATATCAACTCGCTCTTTGAGAAGGATTCTGACGGTACCGTGCGCAAGCATGTGTATGCCGGCTCAAATCGTGTCGCTACCATAACGACCAATACCGCGAGCCAAGTGCAGGCGGGAATTCATTATTACCACCCCGACCACCTTGGCAGTTCCAATGTTATCACTGATGATACCGGCGCTCTCGTCCAGTATTGCGACTACACGCCTTATGGCGCGGTCGCTCGCGATGTCGGGCCGTACGCGACGGCGTATAAATATACCGGTAAAGAACTCGACTCGACGGGATTATACTTTTACGCCTGGCGTTATTACGACCCGGTGCTCGGTCGCTTCTGCCAGCCGGACACGATAATACCCCAGCCCTATAATCCTCAATCACTGAACCGCTACTCCTATTGCGAGAACAACCCGCTCAATTACACGGACCCGAGCGGACACTGGAGCTGGAAGAAGTTCTTTCATAGTGCGGTTGGGGCTTTAGTTGGCGTAGTTCTTACCGTTTGTCTTGGCCCGGCTGGATTAGGAATGTCTCTGGCAATGGCTGGCTTCATTGGCGGTATGGCGGGAGGAGCCATTACAGGCGGCTTGGAGGGCGATTGGCGAGGTGCGCTTATTGGAGGTGCGCTTGGTGGTGTCTTGGGTGCTGTCGGAGGATGGGGTATACATACATATGGTGCGGGGTTCGGTTATGGGATGCTAGCTGCTGGTGCTGGCTATTCAGCTGCAACTGGTAATATGGATAGTTTTGCGGGTGGTTTGACGGGCGGCATAGCTGGGACTTTAGCTGGCAATGGGATTTCGTGCGCTTACTCCGAACAATTCAGCAATTTTAGAGCAGGGGAAGGTTTTGTGACTAATAGAGACTTGCAATTTCAAAATTTTGCGAAAATTATGGAAGCCAGACATGCTTTAAATGTTAATCAACAAGATAGTACAGTAAAAGTAATTTATCGACCATTGGGAAAAGATTTATCGGGTAACCCGGGAAGTACGACCGGACCCCGGCATGGGGCAATAATTTCTGGTGACCTTGATAATGGGAAATTTGAGATGGGACCGCAAAACCATATAATTACTACCAGTAGTAGTATTGATAATCTTGCTAGCTGGGGAACAAGTAAGTGCACTAATAATTCCCTCGCTTTGGGAGGGCGGTATATAGAACCATACGATGTTCAGGTAAATATGAGTGCTTTGCGCGATAATATAGCATTATATAAAAGTACTTTTGCGGGTAAGCTGCCATATAGCGCAACAAACCACAATAGTAATTTTGCCGTGAACAGTGTGATTTACGGTGCGGGAGGAGATGTGCCGGAGGGCAGCTGGGCGCCCGGGTTTCCCGATTCACCTTAATAAAAGAGGAAGACATGACTAGAAACTTAAAATTTTTTTCTTTATTATTTATGACTGCGATGAAAAATCGAGTAGAAAATCAATGGTCTGCGAAAAGCCTACCATCGATTTTTTTAATATTATTATTGATATTATTTGGCTGTGAGCATGGATTCTCCCGGGAAGTAGATTCTGACCGTGTGCTAATAATGATAATCTCTCGACCGATAGAAAAAAAGAATGAACTTATTCCGAATAATGCGCAAGGAGCACGACACCTTGCAATTTTCTCTGATATTTTACCGCATGGGGTCTGGGAAGCGGGGCCTGGTTTGAGCGGGATGATTGAAACCACCGGCACCGTAGATAATCTAGTGGAATGGTCTACGCATCGAATAACTCAAAAGTGCGCTGAAATGGGCGGGGAATATCTTTATTCGGCTTCTGCAGAAGTGAATAAAAAAAGTTTGCTTGATTCAATACGGTTATATGAAAGCACTATTGCTAAAAAGCAAAAATATGATTATTAATTCCCGTTCCCAATGCCGACC
>JBAWYO010000042.1:0-10866 GCA_037143495.1 Candidatus Omnitrophota bacterium
CCTATGAACATACCGGCGACGCTATTTATGAGCACGCGCGCCAGGGCTACGATCGACCAATACAGGATCGCCGATCCAGCCTTCAACGACGCGAGCTTCCTTTATTACTGGAACGGTTACTACGCTCCTGAGCGTCTTGATTCTCTTAAGGCGAAGAAGGCGGCGGATCCCGCGTATGCGGTCGATGAGAAGAATTACAAGGACGAGGCGGAGTGGCGCAAAGCTGAAGCTGTTGTGCAGAAATTCCTCGAGAACGGTCGCCGTCTCAAAGATATCTACGACGCCGTCAGCCGGGGGCTGGCGTATGGTTTGAACGCGGATGACCTTGCGCTCGCCCTGAAAGCTGAGTTCATCCAGATCGAAGATGTTGTCATGGTCGGCGGAGTCGCCTATACCGTTGATACGCAGGCTGACCCGGCAGGGACGGTCACGATCGGTGACAAGGTCTACATGGTTGATACGGCGACGAAGAAGGTTGCTATCGACGGTACACTGTACCCGGTCGACGCCCGGAGGGTCGAAAATATCCCGGTGAATTTCAGGGTAGGTCAGGCGCGGGCATTCCTCGTCGGCGAGCCCCAGATCAAGCCGGTTGCGGGGAGCGACGACGAGTATGACCTGGTCGCGACGGTCTCTTATGAAGGAGCTACCCCCGAATACGAGACGCTGATAACGTTCCTTATATCGGATACGACCGGCGCTGATTTCAGGATGGTCCCGGTCGCGGGCCCGAAGGGCATCACCGCGAAGGTGCGCATGGAACGCGGAGAGGACGGCAAGCCCGCCGAAAAGAAAGTTGTTGTCCGGGTTAAGGGAGTTAAAGATGCTTTCGGCAAGGCCCAGAAGCGCGATATCAGCGGAACGATCTTTGTGTATGGGATCCATTATACCCAGGGAGATACGACCGAGGGCGCTCTGCCGCGGGAGCAGAAGGCCCATTTTGATGTTCCGGTAGGGGCGGGAGAGGTTTCCGAGAAACACCTGAGCGTCGAGCTCGTTGGCCCGCCGCTTAAATACGCCCAGACTGCGATCGGCGCGGAGGGATATGCCGTGCAGCGCACGAAACTGTCGCTGCGCAGCGACGCCCCGGGGCCGGTCCGCATACCCATCGATGTTGTTATGGTCGTCCCCGCAACCGGTGAGACCGTGACGACCTCGGTCGACGTCTATCTTGAGCCCGGCCAGACGATCGAGTATCCGCTCGTCGTGCGCAATGAGATCGCGACCAAGGACCAGATAGCGCGTTTTATCTATTCGATCCTCGGCGCGCGCAGGGCGGAAGCCCGGCATCAGCTTACCCTCGCGGTTAACGGCCATTCGATCAACAAATTCCGGGTCAAGTGCTCTGATTTTACCGAGAGCCAGGAACCCTTTATTGCCATAGCGAGAGTTGATTATATCAATGCCGACAAGAGGGGCGATGTTATTGAGTTTCATTCAAAGGAGCCCAGCAAAGGGTTTGAGACGCACGCGAAGATCGTCGACTATAACGGGGAGCCGTATTACGAGTTTACGTTTGACGTTGCTGAGCTCGAGAGCCGTCAGATTACGGAAGTAACGAACCTCAATATCAAATTCATTACCAGCGGTAATGCCCCTGCCGTTTGTCAGAGGCCATCGATGAAATTACTTAAGGTCGAGATGCCGGCGGAGAGGGTTGAAGTCCCGACAAGCGAATTGCCGGCGGTGATGCCCGCCAGCGGGCGGCTTTTTATAGAATATACTCCGGCTGGCGGCAAGATAGGGAGCGCCGTTCTTGAGGTCGGTACTACCGCGGTCACCCCGGCAAAGAATGGCAAACAGGAGGCGTGCGGCGCGTTCGTGTTCGATCTGGCGCAGGCGCGCCAGAAACTGAACGGACTTACGATTACCGGCGCCGGCATCCGTTTCTATGATGATAAAGGCAGAGAGGTCGAAAGGCCGGTAACCCCTGATTTTCTGCGCCTGCCCGATACGAAAGCCTCCTTTACGGTGGGGCAGTCGCTGGCGAACATTCTTCTGGCCGATGACGATGAGTCCCGGTCCCGGAGCATGGCAGACGGCAGTGACCGCCCGAGCCTCTCTCGAGACCAGGACCCGGATGCTCTCGTCAGGGTTACCGAGACCGGCAGGTCCGATGAGATAGACTTGCTGATACTGCCGGGCCAGACATTTACCCGGCCGCTCAAAGTTACGATGACCGCCGGCATGAACAGGGACGTCGCGTGGCGGTATCTTTGCACGCGCCAGAAAGTGAAGCTCGACGACGCCAAAAGCAAGGGACTTACCATAGCTGATCCCGATGGCAAAGGTTCGCTGACCGTCGGCGAAACGGAATTTTACGAGGCTCTCGCGGCGAAAGAGAAAGATTCCAAGCAGGCGAAGATCACGAAAATCTATCAGGCGATGTGCGTTAAAAGTTTCAGCTCCAACGTCGCTGTTATGGGGTCTACCGGCCAGGTGCGCGCGCATATCGATGTGGATACGATACCTATCGCGCCCCTCAATGAGACGCCCTACACATACGAGCTGACATACGCCATCACCTATGCCGATAGCGAAAAAGGTCCGGAAAAAACGGTCGCGCGGGTCGCCTCGAATAATTATTTCGAATCCTCCGAGCGTGTCTTTATCGGCGATTGCGAGAGAGGTCCTGCGGTCGGCGGATATTCTATTCTTCACGCGAATCCACAGGATCCGGCGTGGGGGCAGGCTTTGAACGAGCGGGAGCGGGCGTTGATCGACTTTATGATGGCCCACCTGAAGGGGGATGACCGGTTGCGTCCTGAGGAGTACCTGGTCCTGAAGCGCGCGCAGGCGGCGCTGATCACGGCGGCGAACCAGATAGACGCGGTCAAGGATGCTGATAAGACTCTCAGGGCCGGCCCCTCGCTCACGGGGGCTCAGCGGGATATCGTGCGTAAGCAATGGGCGCTCCAGTGCGCGAAGTACCTTCTCGCGAATAGATTTATCGACGCTAAAGCGTACGACGCCTTCCTGCGCGATCAAGGGGTTTTTCCTGAGGCCGATAAAGTGGAGAAGGTTAAGATCACGTTGCCGTCGGAAGCGACGCGGGCAGACGCCCGGGAGCTGGAACGTCTTGAGGTGCCCGCTCAGAACGTGATCCTGATCGGCGCCGCGGCCGATCTTTTCGCGAGCGGGATCATCTCGCCGGAACAGGTCACTGAATACGAGCGCAAGCAGGCCGATCTCGCTGCGCGGCGGGAGGGGTCGAAAGAGCCGGGCGCGGGGATGGTCGTACGCAGGATCTACGGTGTCGGTAGTTTCGAGCAGATGCTCGATTCTATTGTCGGGTTCAACATAGCACGGGAAGCGTATAAGATGGGCCGCGATACATGGACAGGAGATTTTACGGTGCGTCGCGAGATCGACCGGACGTTCAACGCGATGCCGGTGACCGGCATGGGCGGCCCGGTCGGCATTGTCGGGACGATGATAGAACGCGCCGTCGATGACGCGCTCTCCTCCCACAATATTTCGATCCCTCCCGGCGGCGTGAAGATACGCGTCAACGGAAAGGTTATTACTCCCGAGGCGGTTCAGCTTAACCGGATGGCGGCGCCGGGAGCCGCGGCCGGTGATTTCTTCGGTTATAGGATCGGCGACGATGATGAAGTGGAGTTGGAAATAACCCTTAATAACAATGAAAACAAGAACGCGACGGTTTACCTGACCTTGCCGATGGGCAACGTCGATCCCGCCGAGGCTCGACGCCTGGACGCGGCGGGAATGTCAGTGCACTCATATTTGAGCAGGGAAGAGAGAACGGAGACGGGGCCGGACGGGGTTACGCGTCATTTCAGGACGGCAGTTCCCGTTGGTGAGATCTACTACCGTGATCCATCGACGCCGAAGGACACGGTAGATGGCTACCGGGTCACGATCCCCGCCGGCCAATCTCAGCCCATCACCTGGAAATTCAAAAAAGGGCAATTTCCGCGCGGCATCCACCCCTTCTATATTCAGCATTTCGGCAGCAAAGAAGCGCGCCACAACGGCAGTTTCGGCGGGAATATCCCGTCGATGGCACTCCATGCGCATGTCCAGAATGAGGCCGGAACCGCCGGCGTACAGCTTGCGGCGATACTTGAAAAAACGCGGACCAACATCGGCAAAAAGGTCGCTGATATAACGCCGTTGACGCCGCAGGAAAAACTCTTCGCCGATCGCATGGCAGCCGATCAGGCGCTCTTTACGTCGGCTCAGGCGACATTGGCGGCGAGGAACGCGATCGCTGAAGCGCAGAAGAAGCTGGATATCGACCTTCCCGCCTGGTACCGGAAGATCGTTCCCGAAGGCCGGCTGACCCCGGCCCAGATAGAGGCGAAATATCCGCTGACGCCGGAAGAGACCGCGCTCCTGGAGTCGCTTGACGCGCTGACGGCGCGCCTCACGCCGCTCTACCAACTCTTCACGACCGGCGCTGATCCGATGACGCTAAGCAAGGAAGATCAGAAATTGGTGGAGAGCGCCGGATTACCGCTCGACAGGGCCCGGATGGCGGACTATATCCCCCCGCTCCTTATGGTCGGCGACAATACCGCTGCCTTTGCGACTTATGATGACAAGACATTTGTAGATACGAGCGATATTATCCGGACCGAGGTCATTGATAAGACCGACGGTTCTGCTAAGACCGTCTTTACCGGGAAGGCGAAGATGCGCATTAATTCGAACGGTTTTGTGCCGGGCTGGTATACCGTCGAATTGAGCGCGCGCAATCTTACGACCGAGGCAGAGTCAGGATCGGTTACGTTCCCGGTCTATATCGGCCCCGAAGATCTTAAAGGTGACGAGCGTGTCAAGGAGATAGAGGTTCCCGTTACGCTGCGCGAAGGCGGTAACGTCATCTTCTTCGGTTCTGTTACCCCTGCCTGGTATGATCGCCGGATGTCGCCCGAGGGACACATTCCGAGCGCGTTTACGATGCGGCAGGCGAAGATGATCGGTGGTGCCGTCAACCCCGCGCATGTCACCGGGACGGTGGTGCACGCCGTTCCGACGGTCGACGGAAAACGTACCATGGCTTTTATCGAACTCACTTACAGCGCAGAGGCGCAGGTGCCGTTCCAGGCGCTTGTCCTCGCGGTTCCGCGCAGCGTTGACCTGAAGAACCGGACAGAAAAGTTCCTGCTTGAATGGGAGTCCCCGGCGGTCGTTCTGCGCCCCGGAGAAAAAGTGCTTATTCCGGTCGCGTTCGATCTTGCCGACGCGCAGGCCAACGGCGATCTCGTTACCCGGGTAGGGTTCGCGGTCGCCTGTCCTGACGGTGGCAGCGGGGAACCGGTGAGCATGCTGCGCCCTGACGGTGTCTTCCAGGCGGTGCGCAACGTCATCCGCAGCTCAGAGTCGCTGCCGGGAGAGGCTGGCGGCGAGTTCCGGGTAGAGTCGGTCGATGTCGGTTTTACGAATCCCGCGAAGCCGGATTCTCCGTCGTTTAAGCTTCCCGCGGGCGCGCGGGCGGGCAAATATATCGTACGGATGTTCGTCAGTACGGATATGGGAATACCGCAAGGGGAGATATTCGACCGGGAAAATCAAGGGAAGAACGGCGTGCGGGTCTTTGAGCAAACTGTCGATCTTAAACCCGGCGAAAGGTCGCCGGAGGTAAGGTTCAAGGACGATTTCCAGAGCGGTTTCGAACTGGGTAACCGGATACGTCTCGGCTACGAATTAGCGTCGGCCGACCATCCGGACGATCCGCTCCTACAGTACGCGCCGCGCGAGATGTATGATGTCGGTGACTACCGGACGATCGCTCATCTGGGCGGAGCACAGAGCGGTTTCAGGATGACCGGCGCGGCAAGGCTCTTGCCCGCGGATGCCTCCTTGATCGAGCGCGCGAAGAAGGCCGAGCTCTCCGCGGAGGTGATCGCCGTGATGGAAGAGGATCTTGCGCTGACCAATCGGATGCTCGATTCCTATCCCGGACTCACGGATGATCAAAAAGAGAGAACAAGAGAACTCTGCCGCACGAACTTTCTCCAGCAGGCGCGCCGGCAGGTATCGCTCATGAATTTTAAGGAGTATACGGCTGAAGAGTCAAAAGCGGGTCTTGATTTCGATACGAGGATCAGGGCCGGTACCCCCGATGATATGATGACGATCGGCGGGAAAGAGTTTCCGCGGGTGATCCAGGGGCTCAACGAAGCCCTTCAGGATGACGTTATAAAATTCGGTATGGAGGCGGTCAAGGGGGCGGTCAGGGAATTTGTCCTCTCCGGGAACACTAATGAAGTAGCGGACCTAAGCTATTTCAGGGCGCGCAGGCTCCAGCTTGAGAGGATCGAAGCCCAGAAGAAGCAGGCTTTTGATGATAAGGTTGCGCACTCCGCGCGTCAGGCGAGCGAGGTTTATGTCCGCATGGACCAGGTGATCGAATCCCGCCAGGAAGCGTGGGATCGCCATATGAGGTATATAGGGCTGGCGACGCAGGTAACGCTTGCCTGTTCCGCCGGGCTCTGGACGTATTATTTGGTCAGTAAGTTCCGCGCGAAGAAGCTGCGCGCGCAGGTAGGACGGTTGTCGCGTGCCGCCGCCGCGGCAGCGCCCGTGGCTCCGCCTCCCGCTCCGATTGCGCCGGTGACGCCCTCATTCTCAGCGCGTCCCGCGGCAGTTACGCCGGCGAGAATTTCTCTGCTGCCACCGATGCCGTCGCCTGACGCCGGTGCCTCCAATGATATGACGCACGTGGAGCGCAATGCAGGGTTGGCCCGTCAGATACAGGAGGGCAGGGTCTACGAATTCGGGCTCGATGGCGTGGCGACCCCCGTCATCAACAAGAATCTCGATCCCGCGCTGGGAGATCAGCAGGCACAACGTCGTGCGCCCGAGGCTGCCAATTTGACGGCATCACTGGGCGCTAAAATAACCGCGAGCAGAAACGCGATCCCAGCTCTTTTAGCGACCCTTGCTACTACCGCGACGCCGCTTAAAGCGACGATCGGACGCATCGCTGCCGGGGCAGGTATGAGCGAAGCTGAGGTCACCGACGCTATCCGCAAAAAACTTCAGACAGGGAAGAAGGGCGCCTGGGGAGTTCCTGTCGAAGTTGTCCCGGGACGTTATACACTTTATGATCAAGGCCCGCTTTCGCACGAGAGGACCGGGCGGACCCACCCTGATGGCGTCGCCGTTTGGCTGGGTGAGAATACGGTTCGCGATCTTTCAGCCGAAGAACTTGCCGAGATGCAGATCGATGAAGCGATACACGCGGCCTTCCCCGGCTTGCGCCACACGACCGATGTACCGGCTGACGCGACGACGCTGATCGAACATAGCGCGGTCTTCGCGAAGGCTGGTGAGCTTGCCCAGCGTTCGGGTGAGGCCTGTTCCGTCGCCCCGTGCCTTGAAGAGGCCCCCGATACTGTTGTCCGCAAGGGTGCGTCGGCCTCCCGCGCGGCGACGCCGAGCATCCTGCCGCTTGAAGGAGTAGAGGGAGGACTCTCGACCTGGGACGGTACGCTGCTCTTGCCGGGAAGCAGCACCTTCCTCGTATCGAGTTTCTTTGACGGCATGGTTAAGCCGGGCGAACGTGATCCCGCCGTCGGCACGCTTATACCGATGGGCCTGGGCGAGGTCTGGCCGATCGGCTACAGTAAGACGGCCCGGACGCTCTTACGGGATGTCGGCGCGCTCGACCGTACGGTGCCGGCTCCTGGTATGGTCGCCTGGCTGCGCGCTTTTGCCGATAATCCGCACTGGATGGCGCTCGATCCGCTGATGTTCCCGCGCTTCGACGTCCAGCCGGTCAAAGGGACGAACGCTTTAGATACGACACTCAGTTATGTTACGCTCTACGGCCTGCATCGCATAACAACGATCCGCGGCTTTGTCGGCAGCGCGATCATCCGTTTTATTGATAACCTCGGCGTCGATTATCCCGTCGGCAAGACACTCGATTTTGTTTCGCTGCAGGGCGACGCAAGCGCTCTCTCTTACTGGCTTACCGGTACCCACGGGCGCTGGCTCGTCGGCGGAACGGTTGGCGCCGCCCAGGAGTATTTAGGCCTTAATATCTTCCGCGGCGATTATGAGGGAGACCATCGCAACTGGGATGAGTATGATCAGAAGTACACTACCTATGAGGAGCTTGCCGCCAACGATCAGTTGGCCGCGACATGGATAGCGACCGAGCCTAACGGCGAGCAGTACCTTCTCGACAGCGGAGCGTCCGAGCGTCCGCTGCGACTTGAGTATAAAGGTAGGCTCTTAGGCGACGCCAAACGCGCCAATATGGTCGGCGGCGACCTGCTCGGTTCCGCGCTCACCTCTCCCGCGTATGAACAGATCATGTGGCTCTCCTCCGACGGGCAGATATGGATGATCATCCTTCCGCGCAAAGCCCCGGTCACGAAAGCGGCGGGCGAAGGCACCACGATGAAGATGAAGAACGGCGATATTACCGGGTGCCGTCCCCGATCCGTGCAGGAAGGAACAGGAGAGCGAATTCTGACAACTGATATCCAGCTTATCAGCGGATGTGCCGAATCAACGGTTCGTGTTCCTGAAGCGGTTGACGTCTTCAGGTCTTCACAGTTGGGTGAGGTGACCGCGCGGGAGGCTTCCGCCGCCGGCGCGCGCCGCAATCAGGCGGCGAGCCTGCAGGTGGCGAATGCCCTGATGCCGGCATCATCGGGTCTCCTTGTCGGCATCGGTGTTCCCGCGGTTGAATCAATGACCATGGACTCGTTGCGGACGGAATATTCAGGTCATTTAGGTGACGCCGATGCGGTTCTTGTTACTCCCGCGAATTTCGAGCAGACGCTTGAGCGGATAGCGCCGAGACAGACGATGGCGATATCGGAGACCGCGCTGCGCGCATTGTTGACGGCGCATCCACCGGCAGGGGAGAGCGCCGCTTCGGTTGCTCTTATTCATGATGATGATGATTTGCGCAGGCTCTTCTCCCGGGCTTATTGGTCCGGCGATGCGCAGTATAGCCAGCGGGTGTGGGACTGGGTATCCATTAATGTGGGGCATGAAGACCTGGTGGAGCGTACGATATCGGTTTTTGAGGTCGGCGATGACGATATGCCCACCCCTGATCAGCGTGCCGCCGTGGTGAGCGGTCGCCCGACGCCTTTTGAATTGCTTGCGGGATGCGCCCTGACGAACCCGGGAGCCGCCGGCACAAGACCACTGGGGCACCTCGAGCGGGCGCTCACGCTCGCGAAAGCCAAACACGAGATGGGGCAGTTCTCCCACCTGTGGAGCGGATTGCGCGAACGCGAAAGCGCGAAGCCCGCCCGCGAGCAGCGTCTCGGTATGTATGTCCGTAATTCCGTTGCCCGTTATCGTGATACGCACGGCCCCGAAGCGGCGATGACCTGCAATTCTATCTTTGAATCACGCGCGCACGCGGCGCTCGCTAATTCCCTGCGGGAACTCGGCGCTATCGGCGCGATGCCGGTCGGTCCCCTCAATATCATGGGCGCCGCCTACGAGACAACGCTCGCCGAAGGCGTACCGATGAATCCGCTGACCTGGATACGCGCCGCGCCGGAAGGGCGCGCCCCGACGATGAGCGACTGGGACGAGGTCCTGCCGCTCGCCGCCGCCGAGTTCTGGGAGAATTATCTGAATATGACCGGGTGCGGGCCGCAGGCGGGGCAGGGAACAAGTTACTTTGACACCGCGCTTGGCGCGGCGATGGCCGAAGGGCGTGGTACCGCTACTTTTGAGGAGGGCGTCCTGCGCGAGAGCAACGGGATGCCGCGTTTTGTCAGTACAAAAGCTGAAGCTATCGCCGATCCCCAGGCAACCGTCTTTAATACGATGCAGAGTGCCCACGAGGTTGTCGCCGAACGCGGTCGCGAGGCTGAAGACCAGTTGATGCGCCTCACGCCGCCGCAGCCGATCAATGTCGAAGGTAGCTTGGTGGAAGTGCCCGCTGTCAGGCGCGGAGTAGAGCCTCCCGAGTATAGCCCGGTACGCCGCTGGCTCCATAGCCTCCCATGGATCGGTCCCCGGCTCTTTAGTCCGCGTAACGTCTCGTACTTCCGGGGGCTCTTTGGCAAAGACCCGCACCTGATGAGTTTTGCCGGCAGGTATAATCCTGACGAAGTCGAGCGGGTATCGCTCGAGCGGATAGATAATCTCCGCCAGGAAGCGCTGGACGCCGCCGCGCAGCTTGCGGGCGGATTTGGCGCCCTGCATGCGCATACCGTTATCTCGATCGGCGGTGCGTCGATGCCGACAGCGCCGATCACATCCTGGATTGCCCCGCATACAGCCGCGGCTTTTGAATTTACCCGCGCGCTCCAACAGGCGCTTACCAGCCAGGGTATTTATCTTACTATCGATGACGCCGCGCTCCACCACGCGCTTACCGCAACCTATGTAGCCGATCATGGTATCGATCTGTCGACGCCGGTCGGTTACGCACAATTGCTCTTTACGCTCCAGAACCAGGGGGTGCGGGGAGCTGAGTTGACGGCTGCCAATGATCCGACGCACGCGTTTCGTAACCGCGAGCGGGGAGCGGCACTCTTAAACGCGCGGGGAGCGGTGATCGCGGCAGAAGACGCTTTTGATCCTCTTTGCCGTACGTTCGTCGCGACGCAGGCGCGCAGTATCGGCGGTGAAACGGAGACGGATAATATCGCCGATATGGGCACCGTGATCATCTATAACGAGGTTGCCCGCCAGATGGGGACCGGCAATGATATGGCGCGGATCGCTGACAACGGGTCGGTGAATACCAAGGTCCTCTCCATCGGCGACGGGTCGATCCAGAAGACCAATACGCAGGAATTAAATACGATCGCGCAGGATTTTGCCACGACGATCTCTACCCCCGAGACGCGGGCGGTTATCACAACGATGGGTGTTTTTCTGCCCCAGGTGACGGGTCAGCACGTGCTC
>JBAWYO010000043.1:0-10857 GCA_037143495.1 Candidatus Omnitrophota bacterium
CTTAAATTTATCACCGTCTTTAAGCAGTGTCGTGATATCTTTAAAAATAATCCCTTTTTTAGGAAAATCGGGGACATCTCTGATGGACCGCTCCAAAAGTGAGGTCATTTCTTCTCCCTTCGCGCTATCCGTTCGTCGACGCGGGCTTCCTGCGCCGTCAATATATCGCGTAGTTTTTTCATAGCGGCTGTTTCGATCTGCCGGACCCGTTCCCGGGTGATGCCAAAGATCTTCGCCGTTTCATTGAGCGTGTGCGGAACGCCTTTTTTTAAGCCGAACCGGAGCGTCAGTATTTTTTTCTCCCGCGGGGACATCCGTTCGAGGAGTTCGCCGATCTTCTCCTGCCGCAGATAATCCGTCAGCTCATCCCACGCCGTTCCGGAGTTCTCATCTTCGATCAGCTCCATGAACTCAGCCGATCCTTCCTCGCCGATCGGCGCGTTCAGCGAAGATATTTTTGAGACGATCTGGCTTAAATCACGGACCTTTTCGATCGGCAGATGCATCTTCTTCGCGATCTGCTCAAGGCGCGGTTTGCGGCGTCCCTCGCCGCCTTCCGTGATCTTCTTATACTTCATGAGCATCTCGAGCATATAGATCGGTACGCGGATCGTTTTACCCTGATTGGCGATGGCGCGGGTGATGTGCTGTTTGATCCACCACGCGGCATACGTCGAAAAACGGTATCCCTTGCGGGGGTTGAACTTTTCGACGGCCTTCATGAGACCGAGATTTCCTTCTTCGATCAGATCCATGATCGGGACGCCAAGATAACCATACCTTTTCGCAATATTAATGACCAGGCGCAGATTCGCGCTGATCATCTTCTGCCGCGCGCGGCGGTCGCCTTTTTTGATCCTCTTCGCGAGCGCGATCTCTTCCGCAGGCGTCAGCAGCGCGGTATTCTTGATCTCCCTCAGATACAGACGTATTGCTTCCATAGGTACGGTATCCTCCGAAGGCGTTCCGCGGCCGGGTATTCCCGGCCGCGGATGAGCCGTGCATCACTTACTTCTTTTTAGGGGCTTCTTTAAGGACAGCCTGGGCTGCCGCAAGCCGGGCAATAGGGACCCGGTATGGTGAACAGGAAACGTAATCCATGCCTACCCGGTGGCAAAACTCGACCGACCTGGGTTCTCCGCCGTGTTCGCCGCAGATACCGACCTCGAGATCTTTGCGCGTTTTTCTTCCGCGCTCGATACCGATCTTGATGAGTTCGCCGATACCTACCTGGTCGATGGTCTGGAACGGATCATCCTGCAGGATACCTTTTTTGAGATATTCCGGCAGGAAACCGCCGATATCATCCCGCGAAAATCCGAAGCCCATCTGTGTCATATCGTTGGTGCCGTAGGAGAAGAACTGCGCGACGCCGGCGAGTTTATCCGCGACGAATGAGGCGCGGGGTATTTCGATCATGGTGCCGAACATATGCTTGATCGTTTTGAGTTTATACCGTACCAGCGTTTCCTGGTAGATCGTCTGAGCGATCGCGTACTGGTCCTGAAGCTCTTTAACGTCGCAGACAACCGGTACCATTATTTCGGGATACGGTTTCTTGCCTTCCTTGAGCAACTCGGCGGCTGATTCGAATATCGCCCTGATCTGCATCGCGCTGACTTCAGGATACGTAACGCCGAGACGAACACCCCGGTGTCCCATCATCGGGTTTGACTCATGCAGGCCTTCGGCACGTTTTGAGAGTTCGGTCAGGCTGATCGAAAGATCTTTCGCCAGCTCCTCAAGTTTCGCGGGATCGCGCGGAACAAATTCGTGCAGCGGCGGATCGAGCAGCCGGATGACGACCGGGTAGCCATTCATCGCTTCGAGCGTTCCTTTGATATCTTTCTTAACGTACGGGAAGAGCTCGTCGAGCGCTTTCTGCCGTTCGGCGAGGGTTTTAGATACGATCATTTTACGCAGATAAAAAAGCGGTTCCTCCGCGCCCTTGCCGTAGAACATATGTTCCGTCCTGAAAAGGCCGATGCCTTCGGCCCCGAACTCCCGCGCTTTCTGGGCGTCTTTCGGCGTATCGGCATTGGTCCTGATCCCGAGGCGTTTGACCGCGTCGCACTGCTTGAGGAAACTCTCCAGCAGCTTATTCTCGGAGAATGCGTCGATCATGATGAGCTGTCCTTCGTAGAGCGTTCCTTTGGTGCCGTTTAAGGTGACCCAATCCCCTTCCTTGATCACCTTACCGCTGACCGTGAATTCGCGCTTGGGAAAATCGACATGAAGATCTCCGCAACCGACAACACAGCATTTGCCCCAACCACGCGCGACGAGCGCGGCGTGCGAGGTCATGCCACCGCGGGCGGTCAGGATAGCCTCGGCCGCGCGCATCCCCTCAACATCCTCGGGATTCGTCTCTTCGCGAACCAGGATGACTTTCTTGCCGGTCTTGACCCATTCGACGGCGTCATGTGCCGTAAAAACGACCTGCCCCGAGGCGCCGCCGGGACCCGCGGGCAGCCCCTTGGCGAGCACTTTGTGGCTCATCTCGGCTTTAGGGTCGATGATAGGATGGAGAAGTTCGTCAAGCTGCGCCGGCGTTACCCGCAGAAGCGCTTCAGCGCGGACGATCAATTTCTCTTTCAGCATATCCATCGCCATGCGGACCGCTGCCGGCCCATTACGTTTTCCGACACGGCATTGGAGCATGAAGAGCCTGCCTTTTTCGATCGTGAATTCAAGGTCCTGCATGTCGCGGTAATGTTTTTCGAGTCGTTTCTGGATCGCGAAGAGCTCCTGGTAGAGTTTCGGCATGACCTCTTCGAGGGTGACCAGCGCGCGATTATGTCCTGACTTCGAATATTCATTGATCGGAGCGGGCGTTCGGATCCCCGCGACGACATCCTCACCCTGCGCGTTGACGAGATACTCGCCGTAGAATTTAGGTTCGCCGTTGCCGGGGTTGCGCGTAAAGGCGACGCCCGTGGCGCAGTCGTCCCCCATATTCCCGAAGACCATCGTTTGAACGGTTACGGCAGTCCCCCACTCATCGGGGATATTTTCGATGCGACGGTAGCTGATAGCGCGCTTACCGTTCCAGGAAGCGAATACGGCGCTGATGCCGCCCCAGAGCTGTTCGCGCGGATCGTCAGGGAACTCTTTCTTGAGCACTTCCTTGATCTTCAGCTTAAATGACGAGCAGAGTTTCTTAAGGTCGGCCGCCGAGAGATCGGTATCGCTCTTGCACCCTTTTTCTCTTTTGACGGCGTGCATAATGCGCTCAAGCTGTTTACGGATGCCTGACTCGTCGTCTTTAGGCTCGATTCCGGCCGCTTTTTCCATAACAACGTCGGAGTACATCATGATCAATCTGCGGTAGGCGTCATAGACAAAGCGGTCATTGCCGCCGCTCTGCTTGATCAGCCCCGGGATCGTCTTCTCGGTCAGCCCGACGTTCAAGACGGTCTCCATCATGCCGGGCATCGATTTGCGTGCGCCGGAACGGACCGAGACGAGTAACGGATTTGACGCGTCGCCGAACGCCCTGCCCATAAGCTTTTCGATCTGCGCGACCGCGGTATCAACTTCAGTGCTGAGGGCTTTCGGATAGGTCCGCTTATTCTGGTAATAGTACGTGCAGACCTCCGTCGTGAGCGTAAAACCCGGAGGGACCGGAAGCTTAAGGTCCTTATGACCGGCCATTTCACAAAGATTTGCGCCTTTACCTCCCAGGAGGTTCTTCATGCTCTCATTGCCGTCGGCTTTTCCCCCGCCGAAGGAGTATACATATTTCTTTGCCATTTCTTTTCTAACCTTTCCTTTCTTTCTCTGTCCGGATACGGCGCGCCCGGCCCATCGGAGTCCGGTCATCGCGCCGCGCCCATTATTACGTCTTGAACTTCTCCACAATATATGCGTCCAGCGAATCGAGGCCGATGCGTTCCTGCTGCATCGTGTCACGGTCACGGACGGTGACCTTGCGGTCGGTCAATGTCTCGACATCAACGGTTACGCAGTACGGCGTCCCGACCTCGTCCTGCCGGCGGTAGAGCCGTCCGATCGAAGCGGTATCGTCATATCTGACCTTAAAGTGGCGCGAGAGCCCTTTGGTGATCGACCGCGCGAGGGTTACGATCTCGTCCCGGTTCCGCAGGAGCGGCAGGACCGCTACCTTGATCGGTGCCAGCGCGCGGTGGAGGCCGAGAACAACCCTCTTGTCGTCACGGACGACCTCCTCCCGGTACGAATCGGTCAGGAAGGCCAGTATGGCGCGGTCAACGCCACCGGACGGCTCGATGACATACGGGACGAAACGTTCTTTTGTCGCCTCATCAAAATACGAGAGGTCTTTGCCGCTGAATTTCGCATGTTGCTTAAGGTCAAAATCGGTCCTGTTCGCGATACCCTCAAGCTCTGACCACCCGATCGGGAACTGGTATTCAATGTCGGTGCATGCTTTCGCGTAATGCGCGAGCTCGTCCTTGGCATGCTCACGAAGCTTAAGATTCTCAGGCCGGATGCCGTAGCGGATATACCAGTTAAGACGTTCCTGCACCCATTTCGCATGCCACTCCTCATCAGTTCCCGGGCGGACGAAGAACTCTATCTCCATCTGCTCGAATTCGCGCGACCTGAAGGTGAAGTTGCCGGTGGTGATCTCGTTCCTGAAGGATTTGCCCGATTGCGCGATCCCGAACGGTATTTTGCGCCGCGTACTGGTCAGGACGTTATCGAAGTTCACGAAGATACCTTGCGCGGTCTCGGGGCGCAGATAGACGGTATTCTTTTCGTCGGCAACGGGGCCGACCGTCGTGTGGAACATCAGGTTGAAACGGCGCGGTTCGGTCAGTTCGCCGGAACACTCGGGACACTTCTTCTCCTTCAGGTGATCGAGCCGAAAACGTTTTTTGCATTGCTTGCAGTCGACGAGCTCGTCGGCAAAACCTTCGACGTGCCCTGAAGCGACCCAGACCTTCGGGTGCATCAGGATCGCTGCGTCAAGGCCTTCCATGTCATCGCGCTCATAAACGTTACTGCGCCACCAGGCCTCCTTGACGTTTTTTTTAAGCTCAACACCGAGCGGACCATAGTCCCAGGTACTTTCGAGCCCGCCGTAGATCTCGCTCGACTGAAAAACGAACCCTCTGCGCTTGCATAACGAAACTATTTTATCCATCATATCTGAACTCATACGCTTTGCGGTAAGCCCTCCGTTTTACCTGCCTTGTTAGACGAGTACTTTTTTCATGAATTCGATCGATTTTGGGCGCAGATGAAGGTGGTAATCAATAAATCCCCTCAATAATCCCTCAACCTGCTGCCCGACATCCTGCGATACTTTTATACGTGTCACTTTTTCCCACGCTGAGCGGGTGATATGCTCGATAAAGTTGATCGTCCCCGGCAGGATCGGTGTCCCGCTCCCAACCGCCGCCGCGCATGAGTCACAGACGAGCCCTCCACCCTTTAAGCTGAACTTCATAGCGCCAGTCACCGGAGCGGTGCATTGGATGCACCCCTTCAGCCACGGCGATAATC
This sequence comes from Candidatus Omnitrophota bacterium, assembly GCA_037143495.1. GTDB lineage: Bacteria > Omnitrophota > Gorgyraeia > JABMQH01 > JABMQH01 > JBAWYO01. The sequence continues at coordinate 5,491 of JBAWYO010000043.1, forward strand.
CCAGGGTATTGAGCAGTTTTATCTCGAAGATCCTCGCGACCCGCTTCGTGCTCGCATCCGAACAGAGCAGATGCAGGCTCTTTTCGAGAAGGTCATAGAGCGGCTCGTTGGCTTCCGCGAGCGGCGTTAAGGAGTTGATCAACTCAATAAAATAGGTCGCGTATGCTGTCTTCTCGAGCGATTCGCGGGCTTCATGAAAAAATTCTTTCAGCTCGCATTGCGAAACGGTGAATATTTCTTTATCTTTGCGCTCGTAAAAGACGACCTCATGCAGGCTGAATATCTGCGGTGAGGAGCCGTACAGACCTTTCTGTCCCCGCGCCCCTTTAATGACGCCATAGATCTTGCCGCACGCGCGGGTATAAAGAACCAGGAAAAGGCTCGTTTCCCGCAAATCCTGTCGTTTGAGCAATATCGCGTCTGAGGTCCTGATCATGCTTACAGAGTGTCTCGTTTATTTAAAGAGCTGGATGATAATCGCCGTGATAGTCGTGCCCAGGAGCGCTCCCGCAATAACTTCCCAGATCGTGTGTATGCCCTGGCTCAATCGTGAGCGCGTGATCTGAAGCGCCAGAAGAAAGCTCAGGACAATGATCAGCGGATTCGATGTTAAAAAAGCGATCATGGTCCAGATGGCGAATGAAACGGCCGCGTGACCACTCGGCATCCCGCCGCGCAAGGGCCTGCCACGCTTAAAAACTACTTTGCCGAGCATGACCAGCGCGAGCGTCACCAGGAGCGCGATGATCGTTATGTGGAGCGGCGTTTCCTTAAGCCGGCTAAGCCCTCCGACGATCGAGTACGAGATATGCCGCGCGAATAACAGATAACCGCAGATAACCGCGGCAAAAGCGGTCAGGAGCACCGTACCGGCAGAAACGTCTTTAATAATGCGCGCGAGCGGGTGGATCTGGTCGCTGATCAGATCGACCGTGTGTTCGATGGTCGTATTGACCATCTCCGCAAAAAGCACCATCGTAATGACCGATGCCAGGCAGACCAGTTCGATCCGCGTGAAATCCATGGTAATGCCGAGCACAAAGACGGCAACAGCGAGAACCAGGTGTATACGCATATTTCGCTGCGTCTTGATGACGTAAAAAAAACCTTCGATCGCGCAGTTAAAGCTTTCTATGAAATTATTCGACCACATAAGCCGTTGATGATCCTCTCCTGTTTTGATTCCATCCTCAGGCGCCCTCTTTTCGTCTGGTCATCGTAGCCGAGCAGATGCAGGACCCCGTGAGCGATATAGAGTGAAATTTCCTCCCTGAGCGATGTGCCGAAACGGGTGGTATTGTAGCGCGCCGTTTCAGCCGATATGACAATGTCGCCTAGGAACCCCTCTGCGGTGCGTCCCGGCAGCTGGAAGCGTTGTGTGCCGAAGGAGATCACATCCGTTGCGCGATTTTTGCCGAAAAAACGACGGTTAAAACCCGTGATCTCACGGTCGCCGGTTACCAGAATAGTGAGAGAGACGCTTTTACGAACACCTTCCGCCGCGAGCGTTAGCCGGGCTGTCTTTCTCAGCAGTGCGTCATTATGAAAGATCCGCTTACGCTTATTCATGACCGTAATCACCGGTAGGGGTCTTTTTATTGCCATGGTCGCTACGTGCTGGAACTCGACACCACCGGATACTCGATCCTGGTATGGAATATACCCGCCAGTATCCGGGAGAACGAATCGGCTATCTTGTTAAGGTCTTTCAGCGAAAGCTCGCACTCATCGAGCTGGCCGTCAATGAACTTATTGTTAATTATGCGCTGCGCGAGCGCCCGCAATTTTGCCGGCGTCGGATCAGAGAGCGTGCGTGACGACGCTTCGACGGAGTCCGCCAGTAATACCACAGCCGCTTCTTTGGTCTGGGGCTTGGGCCCGGGATACCTGAAATCCTCCTCTTTTAAGAGCGCTTCATCTTTGACCGTTTCGAGCGCGCGCTGGTAGAAAAAGTAGATGAGACCCGTTCCGTGATGCTGCGCGATAAAATCAACGATCGCCCGCGGCAACCGGTATTTGCGCGCGACCTCGACACCATCGCGGACATGGTTGGTGATGATCAGACAGCTCATGGATGGCGTCAACCCGGTATGTTTTGACTTGATCTCGATCTCGTTCTCGCTGAAGTATTCGGCCTTTTCTACTTTACCGATGTCGTGATAGTATGCGCCGACGCGCCCCAAGAGAGAATTGGCTTTAATGGCGTCGCAGGCGGCTTCCGCGAGATTGCCGACGATGAGGCTGTGATGATAGGTGCCGGGCGCGTGCAGTATCAGGTTCTTAAGCAACGGATTATTGAGATCGGAAAGTTCCAGGAGCGTAATGTTAGTCGTTATATTAAAGAGCGTTTCGAAAAGATGGAGTAGTCCCATAACGATAAACGAGGAAAAAATACCCGCCCCTAACCCCCAAAGCGCTGCCGGCGGTATGCCGGTGGTATTCGACCCGTCGTAAAAGCCGAAAAAACTGATGACGGAGCAATTCAGGACGCCGATCAGAAGGCCGGTATTCAGGATCTGGCTTCTGCGCCGGGTATTGCTGACGAGAAGGATCGCGAGAACGCTGCCCGAGAACATCGTAATAAAGACCCTGAAACTCTCCTGTGTCGCCAGACCGAACGCAGCGCTTAAGATCAGCGAAACGATGCATGAGGTGAGCGGGTTGATCAAGAGCGCCAGCAGCATCGCGACGCCCGCGACCGGCAGCAGATAGATATTAAGCGAGGACATGACGAGAATTTCAAAGATAACCGCCAGCAGCGCGGTGGCTGTCAGTATCAGCGCGAGATCTTTGTTGTCGGCGAACGTTTTATGGTCAAAAAGGTACAGGCAGGCGGCTCCGGTCCCGATAAGAAACGCGAGCAGAAAACCGACGCCGGAAAGGTAGAGGAACGCGTCGGTCCCCGTCACCAGGTTCAGCTGACTATTGACGTAGATCATTGAAAAAAGAACGAGCCAAATGCCGAAGGTGATCAGCAGTTTAAGAAAATAGTTGAAAAAATACGGTTTGGGACGTCTAAAGAGCTGGCGCGGCGCGTTATTCATAGGTTCCATTTCCTGGTACGAGGCGCACATTCATCATTTTAATACCTTTGGTTTGATCATGACCGCTTTCTTGATCTCGGCTGCGGTCGGTAATTCGACATCGATCGCCACGATCCTGCGGGCAGGATCGTTAACGAGGTGAGCGGCGGGGATCTTGCCGAAAATGACACCTTGATTGCCCGCGACAGAGCTATCGCTTCGTTGGACTTCAATGGTGCGGACCTGTACCCTGCCGCAGCCGGACAGCACCGCGATAACAGTTAACCCCCCGATCAGTACCAGCGCTCTTTTCATGTGGTCGATATTCCGTTCACCTGAGCTTTATATGAAGATCCCGCAGCTGCCGCTCGGTCACATCGGACGGAGCGTCGGTCATGGGGCAACTCGCTTTTTGTGTTTTAGGGAACGCGATGACGTCCCTGATCGAATCACATTTCGAAAAGATCGCCAGCAGGCGATCAAGTCCGAACGCGACTCCGCCATGCGGCGGCGTGCCGTAACTGAACGCGTCGAGCAAAAACCCGAAACGATGGCGGACTTCCTCGTCGCTTAAACCGATGATCTTGAAAATCTTTTCCTGCATTTCCCGGGTATGGATGCGTATGCTCCCCGAACCGATCTCGGACCCGTTCAGCACCAGGTCGTACGAGTTCGATTTTATCGTGTCGAGCGGTTTGTCCAGCTCTTCGATCTGTGTCGGTTTCGGCGACGTGAACGGGTGGTGTTCCATGTCCCATTTTTTTTCTTCCGCGTCATAGCGGAAGAGCGGGAAATCAACGACCCAGAGAAAATTGAGCGCATCAGACGATTTGTCGGCACGGGTATCGGGTTTGTCAGAACCGTATTGCTTGACCGCTTCATCGTAGGTCATGCGGGGAAACGGTATCGGAAGGTCTTTCCCCAGTGCTGCCTTAACGATCGTTTGCATAAGACGCTCAGCGAGCGCAAAGATATCCTCTTCGTTAATAAAGGACATTTCAAGGTCAAGCTGGGTAAATTCCGGCTGTCGATCAGCCCGCAGGTCTTCGTCGCGGAAACAGCGCGCTATCTGAAAATAACGCTCGAAACCGGCCACCATCAGGAGCTGTTTGAAGAGTTGCGGTGACTGCGGAAGCGCAAAGAACTTCCCCGGACTTAAACGGCTCGGAACGAGGTAATCGCGCGCGCCTTCCGGTGTCGATTTGGTAAGGATCGGTGTTTCGAACTCCATAAAACCTTCCCGGTCCAGGTGGTTGCGGATCGCGGTGTACATGCGGTGGCGCATTTTAAAATTCTTCTGTAGTCCGGGCCGGCGCAGGTCCAGGTACCGGTACTGGAGGCGCAATTCTTCCTGGACAGCGGTATCGTCGCTGATCTCGAACGGCGGTGTTTTTGAGGCGTTAAGAATCGTTAATTCCTGCGCGGCAAGCTCGACCGAGCCGGTCGGCAGTTTCGGGTTGATAGTCCCCTTCGGACGCATGCCGACCGTACCGCTGACCATAATAACAAATTCTGAGCGGAGTTCGCCCGCGATGCTCATGAGATCGGACTCTTTTTTGGGTATAAAGACGACCTGCGTCAGGCCTTCGCGATCGCGCAGATCGATAAATATCAATTTACCGTGATCGCGGCGTGAGTGGACCCATCCGCAGAGGGTAACCTGTTTTCCGACATCGGTTTCAGTCAATTCACCGCACGTGTGCGTTCGCAACATCTTCGCTGGTTTCCTTTCTTCTCAGGTACAAAAATGTTCTACATGCGTACAAAGTCGGCTGAAGGAAGATCTTTAAGGGCGATTTCGCTCTGTGCGCGCGTGTTCATATTGCGGACGACCGCGATCGAGCGCGCGAGTTCATCATCGCCGATGATAACGACGTGCCTGGCCTTGAGCCGGTCAGCGAGCCGCATCTGCGATTTTAATGATTTTCCGTCCGCTTCCATCTGGCAGACCATCCCGCGGTCGCGCAGCGCGGTAATGGCGGCGAATGCCGTTTTTTTTGCCCCATCGCCGAGAAGTACGAAAAAGATGTCAATACTTCCTTCTTCCGGCACGCCGGCGTCTTTCGCGGCCATCAGGACCCGCTCCACCCCGAGCGCGAATCCACAGGCCGGTGTCGGGGTGCCGCCGAGATCTTCTATGAGCCGGTTATATCTGCCGCCGGCCGCGACCGCGTCCTGAGAGCCGAGGCCCGGGCATGACACTTCAAAAACGGTCTTTGAATAGTAGTCCAGACCCCGCACCAGAAGCGGATCGATCACGTAGGAGATATTGACTGATGTCAAAGCCTCCTGCACCGCCTGGAAATGGGTGATGCAATCAACGCAGAGGTGCTCGGTGATACGG
>JBAWYO010000044.1:0-10751 GCA_037143495.1 Candidatus Omnitrophota bacterium
CCTGCTCGGCTTTCTTCCGTTCGACGATCTCCGCGCGCAATAACCGGTTGGTTTCCTTTAGTTCACGTGTGCGTTGCTCAACCGTGACTTCAAGCTGATCGCGCGCATCCTTAAGCGCAATCTCCATCCTCTTCCGCTCGGTAACATCACGTATGACGATCATCTCCGCCGGCATGCCCTGATAGGCGATCTTGTGCCCGAGACTCTCGACCCAGAATTCCGTACCGTCCTTCTTAACAACAATATAGGGAGAGAGGAATCCGCTCCCCTTCCGGAAAACTTTCTTCATGTTTCGGGCGACCTTTTCGCGATGGTCGGGATGAATGAACGTAAAGACTTTTTTCCCGATCCCATCCGCGGGGGTACGATACCCGAACATCGTAACAGCCGACTGATTACAATGAAGGAGCGTTCCCGTAAAATCGATAATGATAAGGCCGTCGAGGATCCCTTCGGTCTTATCAAGCCGGTCACGAAGTTGCGCAAGCTCCTGCGCTATATTGAAATTCTTATCGTTTTTCATCTTATATAAACCTGACAAAATTTTCTACGGTAGCGGGAAATTCGTTCGGCTTTGGCGTGATCTTCGGGACACCGACGGGTATCAATGCCGCCAGCTGCCGGGGCGCCTCGACCGATAGCGCCTCTTCGAGACCTTTTTTGGCGATCAGCGGCCCCGTCATCCAGCAGGCACCAAGCCCAAGCGCCGTGCAGGCAAGGAGCATGTTTTGGACCGCTGCCGATACCGATTGCACGCCCGCATACTGCTCAAAAACCCCGGCCTCAAAATATCGCCGCAGGATCCGTGCGGTAATCGAATCATGCGGCCTCATTACGACGGCGATCACGACCGGCGCCGAAGAAAAAAAAGTGAAATATTTCGCGTAATTGTTGAAACTGGCCTGAGCGGCCGGTGAACTCATCGTCGCCGCCATCTCAGTGATCCGGTCGGCAACTATCCGGCGCAAACGGTCCTTGAGAAGCGCATCCCTGACAACGATAAACTCCCAATTCTTCTGATTGGAACCGCTCGGGGCTATTGCGGCGGCTTTCAGGATCTTGAGAACCGCCTCATCGCTTACCGCTTCATTGGTGAAATGCCGTACCGAGCGGCGGTCTTTGAGAACTTCCCAGAAATCAGATTTCATTGCCGTCTCCACCCGCCATAGCCGACGGCGGGTTATTATACGGGCCCGGTAGCTAAGAAACGCTCAATGCGCGTGAGCGCTTCTTTGATATTGGCCATGCTCGAAGCGTATGAAATGCGTATGTGGCCTTCTCCCGAAGGACCGAACGCCGTACCAGGAACGACCGCGACCTTTTCTTTCTTTAAGAGCGCCGTCACAAAATCCATGGAACTCAAGCCGGTGCTGCGAATGGACGGATAGACATAGAACGCGCCCTGCGGCTGGTGACATTCGAGACCGATCTTATTTAATCCATCGACAATGAAATCCCGGCGACGGTGATATTCGCGCTTCATCTCTTCGACCGCGCGCTGTCCATTCTTCATCGCCTCAACCGCCGCCATCTGACCCATGATCGGCACGCACATGATCGTATATTGATGGATCTTGGTCATCGCCGCGATGATCTCGGCGGGACCGCACGCAAATCCGACGCGCCAGCCGGTCATCGCGTACGCCTTTGAAAAACCGTTGATATAGATCGTGCGCTCCTTCATACCTTTCAGCGTCGGCAGCGGCGTATGCTGGAAGTCATAGGTCAGTTCATCATATATTTCGTCGCTGATAACCAGAAGATCGCGTTTCTGCGCGATCTTGGCGATCTTCGTTAATTCCTCTTTCGTATAGGATGCTCCTGTCGGGTTTGACGGATAATTAAAAAGAATGCCCTTCGTGCGCGCGCCGCACGCGCGATCGACTTGCTCGGGCAGCAGCTTAAATCCGTTCTCTTTGCCGGTGCGCAGATAGACGCTGGTGCCTCCGGCCAGAGCCGTCATCGGCATATAGGAGACATAACAGGGTTCCGGGATCAGGAACTTATCGCCCGGATTGAGGATCGCCCGCAGGGCAAGGTCGGTCGCCTCGCTCGCGCCGACGGTCACCAGGATCTCTTCTTCGGGATCATACTTAAGCCCGTAGCGGCGATCAAGGAATCGCGCTATCTCCCGCCGCAATTCGACCAGCCCCTTATTCGAGGTATATGACGTATACCCCTCTTCAATCGAGGAGATCGCGGCCTCGCGTATGTGCCAGGGGGTAGCGAAATCAGGCTCACCGACGCCCAGCGAAACAATATCCTTCATCCCGATCACGAGATCGAAGAATTGTCTGATCCCCGAGGGCGGTATTTCCTGTACGACCTTTGAAAGTTTGTAGTTCACCTGAGAACTCCTCTTAGAGCGAAATCGCGAGCCGCTTATCCTCGTCCCTGCGCTTTAAAATATCGCCGTCTTCCTTGTATTTTTTTAAGAGAAAATGAGTCACTGTGCCTCGCACATGCTCCATCGGCGCCAGTTTCTCCGCGACAAAACTCGCGACGGTCTGCAGGTCCTTGCCTTCGACGACGAGAAGCAGGTCATATCCGCCCGAGAGCAGGTACGAGCTGGTCACCTCGGGAAACTGGTAGATCCGTTCCGCGACGTGTTCAAAACCGACGTTCTTTTGCGGCGTTATCTTAACCTCGATCAAAGCCCGGACTTTTCTCGTATCGTCTTTCACAAGCTCTTTATTAATGATCGTTTTATATTTGAGAATAACACCATCCTTTTCAAATTTTTTAATAGCGGCGCGCACCGACGCTGCCGTCCGTCCGGTCATTTTCGCGATCTCTTCCGCGGTAAGTCGGGCATCCTTCTCAAGTATTTCAAGTATCTCGTCCATTATCGCCCCCCCTTCTGTTGTACGGGTAATACTCTAGCATTACGTGCATCAAATATCAACTAAAACTCTATGCCTCGACGCGCCTTCAGACCGGCGCTAAAAGGATGCTTAAGCGCTTTCATATCCGTTACATAGTCAGCGGCATCCATCAGGGCGGCGCTCGCACCCCGACCGGTCAAAATGATCTCCGCTGACGCCATTTTCGTTTCGATCATTTCAAGGAGGGTCTGTTCGGCGATGAACCCCTGGCTAACGCCGATAAGCACCTCATCAAGAACGATGAGATCATAGGTACCCCCCGCAATGACCCGCCGGGTTCTTTCAAGCGCCCGCTCGATCTGCCGTCGCAAGAGGATCGTAGGCGTTTTTTTAAAATCCGGATGGACGATCCCGAACCGTTTAAAGAAGACCTTCTCCCCCAGCTTCTTTAAGGCATGCGCTTCGCCGCACGGTATCCGGGGATCTTTAAAAAACTGCAAAAAACAGACCTTGTACCCCGACCCGGCGGCACGCAGCGCAAGACCCAGCGCTGCGGTTGTCTTGCCTTTGCCGGTCCCGGTATAGATATGGAGATACCCTTTTTTTTGTTTGATGACAGCGCTCATCGGGGAAAGAAAGCCGGAAGTTTTCCGTTAGTAACAAGATACAAGGCGAACGATGCACCGCCGCCAAGCATAGTTCCAAACGTGATCGCGGGAAATGCGTACCTGAACCTGATACGGAAAAAACTCGCCGCCAGACAGGCAGCCCAGACACCGGTCAGCGAAAAAGGTAATGCCGCTATCGTAGCGACCACCAGACCTCCGTAAACTTGCCGAACCCATGACCGCCTATCCACGGCTATCGCCAACCGTCCGATACCGGTTCGCCAGAGACCCCAGTGCGTATAGATAAAATTTGAGACTGGTTCAAGAAGAAAAAGGACGGGCACGATGGGTAAAAAATTACCCGCGAAGGAGAGTGGGAACAGCCGCGCGCCGTTCAAGCCCATAAGAGACCCGACCCGTATAGCCTGACGCGCCCCTCCCCCCGGTGCTGCGGCAATGACTACCGTAACCGCCTCTTTTGAGATCAGCTCAAGCAGATGCATAATGGTACTGCTCATCGTGAAAAAGTAACCCTGCAGAGCATCGCCAGAAAACGCCAGGTATCCTTGACCGGATGGATCGAACTCGTCTGCCCGGTATAAACCGATTTAACCGGGACGGAAGCTATTTTAAAACGCGCGCGTGCCGCCTTGATCAGGAGCTCCGATTCAATTTCGTAATTGGAGGAGATCAGCTTTATCTTCCGCAAGACGCTGCACTTGATCAGGCGATATCCGCACTGCGTATCGGGGATATTCTGGCGGCATATTGTCGACAGGATAAAAGACATCAGCATATTCGTCACGAACCTGGCGGGTGGCATATCCTCCGGATCGCTCATCCTGTTTCCTACGACAACGCCGACGTCAGACCCACAGGCACCGTCGATAATATTGACCAGGTCACCGGGAGAATGCTGGCCATCACCATCCATTGTAATGACCGCTTCGAAATCTCGCTGTAAAACATGCTCGAAGGCGCATTTTAAAGCATGCCCTTTCCCGCGGTTCTCTTTAAAGCTGATAACCTCGGCGCCGCTGGCGCGCGCCGCCGCTTCGGTCGCGTCGGCTGAACCATCATTAACGACCAGCACGTCAGGCGTATACTCCTGCGCTGCCCTGACCACCTTCTCTATCCGCAACGCTTCGTTATATGCGGGTATGATGATGCATAATTTCATCGGGGGACCTCTCGCGCTACCGTTGAGCTACTGCCAGAATTTCCGGAAACAATACCACTGACCGGGATATTTTCTGATATAGCGTTCAATTTCAGCTCCGCAAAGCTGTGTCAGATTTTTTACATCCGCCTCAAAATCACCGGTCGGCTGATACGCGATCGGCTCTTCAAAAGAGAGCGTAAAATGATCGTCGGGATGACGGATCATGAATCCCGGAATGATCGGCGCGCCGGTTTTAAGGCTGAAGACCGCCGGTCCGCGCGGAAGGAGCGTATCCTTGCCGAAGAACGGCACCACAACGCCATGATTCGTAAAATCCCGGTCGCCCAGGATCGCCAACATCTCATTTTTTTTAAGCGCAACAAAACATTTTTTCAGGGCTACTCCGATCGAGATCACCCGTTCATTCTTCATCTGCCGCTGGTTAACAAAAAATTTATTAACCCGTTTATTTTTATGATCCAGCGCTATCACGTTCATCGGATAACCGAGGATACCCATGACCGCGCCGCCCAGTTCCCAGTTCCCCAGATGCGCGGTCATCAGGATACTACCCGCGCCGCGTGCGCGTTCGCGGTCGACGATCTCCCGCGCCGACAGCGTGACCTGCTTCCGGACATAGTTCTGGTCCATACGTTTGAAACGGAAAAAATCAACGAGATATTTCGAAAAATTCCTGAAGATATCCCGCGCGTGGGCGCTCAGCTCCTCTTCGGTGGCGCCCGGCAGGACCAGCCGCAGATTTTCTATGATCTCCTGCCGTTCCTTGCGGGAAAAAAAATACTTAAGATCGGCGAGAAAACAGGCGGCCGCATACCCCGCCCGGACGGGCAACGCGAGCGCTATCCGTGATCCTATCTGATAGACCAGAAAAAAAAGCATTATCGTTCCCTCAGCATAACCGCAGAATAAGTTCGGCTGCGCGCTCCGCAGCGTCAGGATGCGCGTGCTCGCGGATACGGTGTGTTATCTGCGTCAGCTTTCCGGGATTGGCGAGAAGCCAATCGACGAGATCGGCAAGCTCGCGCTCATTCTCCGCTTTGAGCGCTATCCCCTCCTTCAAAAGAAAACGCGTGTTCATAGCTTCCTGGCCGGGCAGCGGATTGACGATGATCATCGGCAACGTCTTCGCGAGCGCTTCCGCGGTCGTCACCCCGCCCGGTTTCGATATGATGATATCCGCTACGCCCATCAGTTGCTCAATGAAATTAATATACCCGAAAGCTTTGACCGGCTTACGGAAATGCCTCTTTTGTATCCAGTTCAACAGGCGGGTATTCGTACCCGTCACGGCGAGGATCTGGAGGGGTTGTTCGACATGGTCGAGCGCCAGCAGATATTTTTTAATATCTCCCAACCCCTGCCCTCCGCCCATGATGAGAATATTTTTCAGGTCGGGATTAAGGCCGAGCGCTGACGCAAGAGCGCGCTTATCGGAAACCGGACGAAATTTCGGGTCGATCGGCACGCCCAGGACCTTGATCTTCTCCTCGAGCACGCCGTCCCTCACCAGCTTTTCGCCGGTATCGCGGCTGGGCACGACATACGCGTCAACGTTATCATAGATCCAGTATGAATGAGGCGCGTAATCGGTCAGGATGCCGACCAGCGGCAGGTCAAGGCCGAGCGTTCTTTTGTAGTCGGCGACCATACCGCACGGATACGCCTGGGTACAGGCGACAATATCGGGCTTGAAATCCTCAAAGAGCACCTTTAATTTTTCCGTATTGCCTTTATGGATCAGCTGGCGGATCTTGCGCGTCCTGCGCAATACACGCGGATTATCATAGAGATAATCCCACAATTCGGGGGTATTTTTGACCACGCTCATATACGCCCGGTTGATAATACGCTCCCAGATAGGGTTCGTATAATTGAAAGCGTTGATGTTACGCACGGTCGCCGACGGCGCGAGCTTCCTGATCGCGTTCTCAACCGCGATCGAAGCCGAGTGATGCCCCGAAACCTCTGAAATATACATCAGAAGAACGCGTTTGCTCATAACGGTTTCTGCGTCGATTCGATCGTTACCAGCAGATCTCCGGTGTGCACGGTCTCGCCTTCGCTGACAAATCTTTTTATGATCCTGCCGCCGACAGGAGACGGCACATTGAACGTCGCCTTATCAGTGAGGATCTCGACGAGATCGTCATCCCGCTTGATCGTATCGTCTTCCGTGTAATGCCACAGCGAAATAGTGGCGCCCATAACTCCGGGGGATAATTCAGGAAGCTTGACCTGTATCTCCATCGCGCACCCCTTCCCGGGCCCTATATGAACTTCTTACAAAAGGCCCGCTTTGAACATCGGTAAATCCGAGCGTATACCCCATTTCCCTGATCTCACTGAATTCTTCGGGTCTGATATATCTTTCGACCGGGATCTGCAACGGCGACGGCCGCAGGTACTGGCCTACCGCGAGCATATCGCACCCCACCGATCGCAGGTCCGCAAGAAGTGCGGCGATCTCCGCGCGCGTCTCCCCGAGCCCCAGCATGATCGAACTCTTCGTCCGCACGCCGCGCCCGTTCTCGTGCGCCCGGCGAAGCACCCGCAGTGATCGTTCATAATCGGCTCCGCAGCGCGCTTTCGCATAGAGGCGCGGCACGGTCTCCAGATTATGACTGAAGATATGCGGGCTTTCCGCGAGGACCCGGTCGACCGCTGACGCGTTTCCGGAGAAATCCGGAGTCAACACCTCGATGGTCAGCGACGCTCCGCATATTTTTCTCAGCGACGTAATCATTCGCGCGAAATGTCCGGCGCCACCATCGTCGATATCATCGCGCGTGACGGATGTTATTATAACATGCTGCAGACCTAAATGAAATACCGCAGCGGAAACCCTTGAAACCTCTGCGGGATCTACCGCCCCGGGGACCCCCTTTTCAACGGCGCAGAAACCGCACCTTCTCGTGCACCGCTCCCCCAGGATAAGAAACGTAGCCTGCCGACGGGAAAAGCAATCGAATATGTTCGGACAGCGCGCCGACTGGCAGACCGTCGAAACACCGGCATCCCGGAGGATGTCCGCGGTCACCTTTACGACGGGAGAGCTATGCGCGGTCTTTTTAAGCCAGGGCGGTTGTTTAAGCGTAGGCATGTGCCGGCACCTGGAAAATTTTTCTGCTCTGCGCCTCGACCGTGGACCTGACGCGATCCAGGTCGACCATACGACCGAGTTCTTCGGTAAGAGATGTTACCGGGCATCCCTTGATCCCGCAGGGATTGATACCGCCAAAAAAAGTGAGGTCATTATTGACATTAAGGCTCACGCCGTGGTACGAGACCCACCGGGAAAAAGCGACCCCGATCGAAGCTATCTTCTTCCCATTGACCCAGACGCCGGTCATGCCCGGCCGGGTCTCTCCGGTAAGCGAAAAATCGGAGAGAGTGTCGATAATAACGCGCTCGAGCGAACGTAAAAACCAGCCGATATCTTTGCGTAATCCCGTCAGATCAAAAACGGGATAGATCACCAGTTGTCCGGGGTTGTGAGCGGTAATGTCTCCGCCCCGGTTAACATCGTAAACCCCAACCCCCCGCTCATGCAACACTGTCCGGTCGATCAACAGATTATCCGGCGACCCGGATCGCCCGATCGTATAAACCGGATAAAATTCAGCAAAAAAAAGCGTATTCTCGCCGCTCCCCGCCTTGAGGTCAGCGACCGTATCCCGCATAATGCGATCGGCGGCGCCATATTCTATGAGGCCGAGATTAACGATTTTTTTTATCATAGCACATGGATTCCGGCATCATTAAAAATATGGGCCGCTTCAAGCAATGCCTCGGGGAACGTCGGATGGGCGTGGATCGTCCTGCTTAATGATTCGACCGTCATTTTATTTTTGATCGCGACAACCGCTTCGGCGATCATCGCCGTCGCCTGGGCCCCGATGATATGAACGCCCAAGAGCCGGCCGGTCGATCGTTCGCCGATCAGCTTAAGCGTTCCGTCGGTCTTGCCCGCGATGTGCGCTTTCCCCAGGGCCGAGAACGGAAAACGCGCGACCTTGTAATCAAGTTTGAGCTCTTTCGCCCGCTCTTCGGTAACCCCGACACCCGCTATTTCAGGATCCGCGTAAACACAATAGGGCACCGCCGCATAATCAGCCCGAGCGTCACGCCCACGGCAATGATCAACAGCGATAAGAGCCTCATACGACGCGACATGGGCGAATTGATGCCGGCCGGTAACATCGCCGATCGCATAGATATTTTCCACGCTCGTGCGCATATGCTCATCGACTATGATCGACCCGTTCTCGATCCTGACACCGGCATTTTCGAGAGCCAGACCGTCGATCACCGGCCGCCTGCCGATACTGACAAGTATCTTGTCAACGATCAGGCGTTCACCGTTCAAAAATTCAGCTTCGATCGAAGAACCCGCGTCCGCGGTCCGCACCAGCGTCGTACCTGAAAAAATCGAAATACCGCGCCGTTTAAAACCCAACGCGGCTTTCTTGGCGATCTCGCGGTCAACGCCGGGTAGTATCTCCTGCGCAGCCTCCACGATACTGACCCGGGAACCGAACGAATGATAGATCGAGGCGAATTCACACCCTATCGCGCCGCCGCCGACGACCAGCAACCGTTGCGGGATCTCTCTCAGCTCTAAGGCATCATCGCTGGAAATTATTTTTAGGTGATCAAAGGGTACCGAGGCGATCTGCTGCGGCGCTGAACCGGTCGCGATGATGATCTTCCCGGCCTCGATACGTCGACCGGCGACATCAAGAAGAGTCGAAGAAACGAAGGTAGCGGTACCGTTGATGAACGCGATAGAACGCGCGCTGATCAGCGTTTCAACTCCCTGCCGGAGCCGGGCGACCGTTTCATTCTTACGGGCGAGCAGTTTTTGGAGATCGATGCGGGGCGCGGCGGTCTCGATACCGAAGAGTCCGGCTCCGGCGATCTCGCCGAGCACCCGCGCGCTCTCGAGATAGACTTTGGTCGGAATACAACCCCGGTTGAGGCACGTCCCCCCCGGCAGGCCCTTTTCGATGAGCGCGACCTTACACCCTGAGCGAGCGGCATAGAGAGCAGCGACATATCCGCCGGGCCCTGATCCTACGATCGCGATATCAAATTTTTCCAATCGTCGTCCTTATGGCTTGGGCTGATTCTTTGAAGCCGGCTTCTTCGGCAGCGGCAAGCGGGATCTCGATAACTTTCTCGAGCCCGTTCCTGCCGATCCGCGCTGGTACGCCCACGCAGATATCGCGCAGCCCGTACTCTCCCTCCAGCGGGCACGAAACGCACATAACCTCGCGCGTATCGTTGATCACCGCCTTGACCATATGAAACGCCGACGCTGATGGCGCGTAATAAGCGCTGCCGCTCTTGAGCAACCCGACGATCTCGGCGCCCCTGTTCTTGGTCCGTTGCACTATCGCGGCGATCTTGTCGCCGCTCAGGACCTCCGTCAGCGGTTTCCCCTTAACTTTCGTCTGTGAAACGACCGGTATCATCGTATCGCCATGGCTGCCGATCACATATGCCTCGATATCTTTCGGGAGAACGGCAAGTTCTTCAGCTATGAGGGCAACAAAACGCGCGGTATCGAGAACACCCGCCATTCCGAGTACCCGACCTCGCGCAAAACCGCTCTCATGATACGCAATATGGGCCATAACATCGAGCGGATTGGTGACGACGATAATGATTGAGTCTGCGGCGTACGCTTTAATATTTCTGACGGCTTCCTTGACGATACCTGAATTTTTAAGGACAAGCTCCTCACGGCTCATGCCCGGCAACCGGGGAAATCCCGCGGTAATAACGACAACCTGGGACCCGGCGATCTCTTTATAATCAACGGTCGGGGTGATCGCGCAACCATGTTTAAGCACCGCGGCCGCATCGGTCAAGTCCATCGCTTTACCGCGGCAGACCCCTTCCACGATATCGAGCATAACTACATCGGCGATCCCGCTCTCAAGAACCCTCATCGCGAGCGTCGCGCCGACATTACCGGAACCGATAACCGCTACTTTAGGCATATATACTCCTTGGATCATGCTGAGCACAGGTTAAAGAACCAATTTTTACGGGTGGCGCGGCAATCCCGGTGAGCGGGACGTAAAAATCTCTTTTTAGCTTGGTCTTTCGCTGAAAGCGAAAGTAAAAAGA
>JBAWYO010000045.1:0-10688 GCA_037143495.1 Candidatus Omnitrophota bacterium
CATCAGCAGATCGCCCGGCATCGAGAGCGACTGGATCGCCTCGTTCTCTTTTTCGTTCCTGCCGACGATCAGTTTCGCCGCCGGCGATATCCGGAAATGCCTGCCGAAGTTGAGCAAGCGAACATTTTCAAGGGTGAACTGGTCCCGCGCGAGCAGATCCTTCGCGCGTTTGGCGAATTCGGGATCGGTGAGCAGGCAGCCGCCCGCCGGGCACGGATACTCATTGATGCCCAGCTCCCGCGCGAGCGCGAACTGCGGCTTGCGCCCCCGCCCGGAGATCCCGAGCATCTTCTCGCGGCTGATGATCCCCGCCTCTTCCGGCAGCGTCGGGTCGAAGAATTGCGCCGAGAGCGGACGCACGATAAGTTTTTTAAGCCCCGACTCGCGCTCGATGATCATGATCGCGTCCCGGCGCTGCGACATCGGGCGCTGTCCGAGCACCTCCCCGGTGACGACAAAGGAGGCGCCGATCTTCTCCATGAACTCTTTCGCTTTCCTGAAGGTAAAGATCCTGCAGTCGATACAGGGGTTGACTCCGCTGCCGTACCCATGCGCGGGGTTTTTGACGACTTCGAGATACTCACGGGTCATATTCTCAACGGTCAATTTAATGCCGAGTTCATGGGCGACCTTCGTCGCCTGGTGCTGGCACCCCTTCTTCGTGCAGGTGCAGAAGTTCGTCATAAAATTAATAGCCTCGATCTCAACGCCTTGCTCGAGCATCATCTTCGCCGCGAGCGTGCTGTCGAGCCCGCCTGATAAGAGGATCACCGCTTTTTTATTCATCCGCATATTTTACCACACTCTCTATTAAAAGAAAACGGAGACGGTCGTCCCGTAAAAAAGAATCGGGGCGTCCCGTCCTGGAACGCCCCGATCGAATTTTGAACGTTTATCGTTGAAAAATGCTTCGTTACGCCATCCTGCCGAATATCTGGCGGACCATCTCCTGTTCGGTCTGCGCGCTGATATCTTCCGCGTGAGGAGCCGGAAGCGCGAGAGTAACCAAGTTACCCAGCGTCTGGGGCCACAATCTCGGATTGCCCTGAGCTGCAGTGATCATTTTTTGGGTATCCGCAGCCGTTGCAAGGCCTTGGATATTCGCTAAACGCTGTTCTGTCAACAATCTCAACGTGTTTTCATTTGCCTTAGCCCATGCTGTGGCCGTCGGCTCATCGGCGTTAGCAGCCAATGTCGGTAAGAGCGCGTCGAGCAAGCCTTCATTGACGATACCATTAACCCTGCGCAGCTCGCCGTTGATATGACGTTCGACCTGTCTGCCGACCGTCTGTCCGCTGGCATCCCTCATCGTGACTCTCATACCATTGGTGGCGCCGGCCGGTGCCGCCATCGGTGTCACCGTTACCTCTATATTCCTGCCCCTGAAATAAGTGCGGATGGCCTGCATTTCGGGCCTGCCCTGCAATTCAGGCGTCGCTTCGATCGTAATAGCCGTAACGCCCGCCGGTATCATACCCAGCAACTGCCATGTCCTGTCGGCGTTGCCTTCGGCGATCTCAGCGGCACGTTCCATCTCGTCGCCCGCTGCCACGCGCTGTGCGCGTACCGCAGCCTCAACCTGAAGCCCAACCTGGTGAGCGGCCGCCTCGTCTTTTCCCTGCGCGATCGCAGTAAGCTCGGCAAATTCGTGCGCCCACCGTGACTGGAGCGGACCTGTTAGCGTCTTATAATCATGCTCGCCGATAACGATCACATCCGGCTGATTCGCCTGTCTGATAATAACCGGGCCATGAATATTCTCACGGTCCATCGTTTCCTGGCTTACAACTCTGATAGCGGACACCTGAACCTGATCAGGCGCTACGCCAAGCTGTGTCGCAATAGCCTGCACGAGAGGTGCATTCGTTGTGCGCACTTCGGCTGCCGTTATTTCCTGCGCAATATTAGCAGGTGCCATGATCCTTGCTTTCGCCGGATCTTCCAGTGATATACCCGACCATGCGCCTTGGATACCATGCTGAGGAGTACTTAAGGTAGCCAATACCTGCTCTGCCTGCGCTGCCGGTACGCCATGCTGTGTCATTGCAGCGCGAACAATTTCGACAACATTGGCATTCGCCACTCCAAGCTGCGGTGTTACCGTTGCTTCTACTAGTCCACGCTGGGCTTCACTGGTGATAGCCTGCAACGCGGCCCTGTTCTCCGCCGCAAAGCATATTCCGGTCATCAGGAATATTCCTGCCAATAAAACGATAAGTGCGCGATTCATGATACTTCCTCCTTTTTAATCTTCTTTTTAAATTGTTATCTATCGACCTGCGTCATTGCTTGACGTCTGCTATAAGTATAACATAAATATTTTCGTTGTCAAGTGAAACGTGCTAACTTTTTTAACTCCTAATTACTGCTTAGCCGCTCCCTCGGGCGCGGGCGTAGCTTGCACGTCCTTGTTAAGATACTCGAGATCTCTCTTCGTCCTCGCTTTGTAGATATCTTTGTAATCCTTGATGATGTCGACGCGGGGAGCTACCACGACGTACGAGAAGCCGTTCTCCTTGAGGAGCTTCTTCATGTTCGGCGTGTGGAAACCGCCACCGACGAAGATCCCTTTATCTTTGCTCAGCTTCGCCAAACCGGCCTTGATGTTCGCGATGAAAGCTTTGTCGCGTTCAAAGGAGAGCGCGTAAAAATCTTCCATGAGCGGCAGGTTCGTCTTTAAGAGCGCTACTTCATCCGGTACAGGATTGGTCAGGTTGAATTTAGTGGAATTCTCTTTGAGGAAGGCCAGCCAGCCATCAAGATCAAATGAGGCCTTGTTCTGGGCGTAGAAATTGAACTCATCGGGCACGAGTTTCGTATTGACCATATTGGATATGATCGCGAAGCCTTTGTCGATCTCGCTCAGTTTCTTCTGCTCAGGGGTCTTGAGCTGCGCTTCCTTTATAATAGCGACAAGCGCATCGATCTCCTTAAAGAGGACCGTCGTATTGATCTTCTCAAAGGTGGTGATGTACTGGGTATATGAGGTAAGGTTCTTATGCGCGGCGGTATCGATGGTAAGGGCGGCCGCGGTCTCTTTAAGATAGGTATAGTATTCGCCCTGGGTCATCTCCCCGGTCCTGAATTTGAGCCCCTTGGCGGCAAATTCATCTTTCTTGGCCTGGTCGGTGAGCGCCTTTTCAACAGCGCCGACGACGATCGCGCGCTCCTTCTCAACCGCCGGGAAGTCGATCGCGCTCTCCAGCTTCGAGGATTCGACGAAGAGATTTAAATTCGGCATCGTCTTGATATCCGCGTTGACCGCGGCGGCCTGCGCTTCGAGGAATTTCGTATATTCAACAAGCCCGATCTCGTCCTTCTCATACGCGGCCACTTTCTCGTCAAGGTCGCGTAATTCTTTCGTATAGATGTGCAGCTTCAGGTTGGAGGCGATGTTCTGCAGCGTCGCGATCAGCTTCGCCATCGTGGGGCCATTCTCAAATATGGCCATATGGCTCTCGGTCTCTTTTTTATAGAGCGCGAGGTCCTCGGCACCCACCACCGTAAAGGACGCGTCAGTCGTCAGATCGAGATAATCGGTCACCGCGATATTACCTTCCTTAAGAAGCTTCTCGGCGGCCTGCGTCCTGCCCTCTTTCGTATTCACTTTTCTGAGGTATTTGAAATCGGCCTCATTACCCGCCTTTCCGGCCTCCACGAATACCACCTCAAAACCATAATCCTTCATCAACGCCTGCAACACCGCGGCTTCGGCCTTCTGGGATTCATAATTCATATGAATATCTTGTACATAGGCGATCAGCGGAGCGCTGTTATCAGGATTCGCCAGATAGGTCTCCACAATACGCCCCTTATCTTTCGGAACAACGATCTTCGCAGGGTCAACAACCGCCGCGAAAGAGACGCTGGATATAAGAAATGTTCCCGCCAACAGCACCAGACAAGTCCTTTTCATGTTAAACACCCTCCCTTTTTACTCGTTGTACCTTAAATATGCCGTGTAAACGTTTTTATACTTTTTTACCAATGTGGTCAAAAAAATCCGGGAACCCTCTTCCCGCTTAGTATATTCCGCCTGTTAGATAAGTATACCATATAGTATGTTTTTGTCAAGTTTATGTTGCTGGATTTCTTTTATTTAACAACTATTCTTGCCTGTGTAAATAATACCCCGCTATGCCGTGTGAACCTGGCAAAAGCTTTGAACCTGTTGTATCAGGTGGGAACCCTCTCAAGTGGTTCATGCTCACCGATACTGCGCTGGTTATGCAATCCGCACCCGAAGCCAGGCTCCCGTTTCTATGAATGTTGGCTCAAGCGTCTGACCGGCCAATCGCGAGCACAGCAGGGAATCCTCTGCTGTTCTTACGATAGCACCGGCATAGGCGAAATTCAAGTAAAATCGAAATCGCCGTTACCTGAGCGCGACACCGAACTTCTCAATGAGCGCCTGCCTGATGCTTCCATGCGCTTTCTCGATCTCTTCCTCGGTCAGCTGTTTCTCCTCATCGAGATATTCGACCGAAAAGGTCAGCCCGCGTTTGCCCGCGGGGATCTGCTGCCCGGCATACTCATCGCAGAGCGTCACCGCTTTCGCGAGCGCTCCGCCGGCCTCTTTCATCGCGACCGCCAGATCGGCGACCCTGATCTTTTTTTCGGCGACGATCGATATGTCGCGCGCGACCGGCAGGAACTTCGCCAGCGGCGCGAACCGTTTGCCCTGGTCAGCGACCCGCAGCAATTTTTCAAAATTAATGTCGCAGAGAAAGATCTTCTTCTTGATATCAAAACTCTCGAGGACGTCGCGCTGCACTTCGCCGATGGTACCGACGATCGTATCGCCGAGCGCGATCGCGGCTACGCGCCCGGGACAGAAGGGCGCCGCATCCTGGGCGACGATCTCGCGATAGGCGGGAACCAGGCCCAGCGCGGTAAAGAGCGTCTGCGCAACACCTTTGATCTCAAAGAAATCGGCGTCGGCGCTCAAGCGCCATCCTTCGCGCGCCTTTCCCGACATCAGCATGCAGAGGTTCAGCTCTTCCTTATATTCTTTGCCGGCCGCCTTGCGGTATACCGAGGAGAGCTCAAAGAGCGAGAGGGATTCGGCCTTGCGGTTGATATTAAACCGCGCCGCTGCCAGCATCCCGGGGATCAGGCTTCTGCGTAAAGCCTCCTGCTGGCTGCTGAGCGGATTCTTAATGAGCACAACGTCGCTTGCGGCGGGTGAAATTTTTTTAAGGTCGTCGCGCGAGATCATCGAAAAGGTGACGATCTCATCGAAGCCCGCGCCCAGCAGGATCTCTTTCGCGGTTTCGCTGATCACCCGGCGGGGTTCTTTCCGCTGGGTATGGCCGACGAGCCGCGGGATCGTCACCGGTATCTTGTCATAACCGTTCAATCGCGCAACCTCCTCGACCAGGTCCTCTTCGCGCCTGACATCCCGCCGAAATGACGGTATGTCGACTTTCATCTCTTTCTGCGCGGCGGCGATCTTAAAATCAAGCCCCTCGAGGATCTTCTTGACCGCGACCGGAGCCAGGTCTGTGTTGAGCAGTGAATTAAGTTTATCGACCGACAACCTGATCGAAACGCCCTTCGCGGCTTTGAGCCCGACATCCCTGATGATCCCCATCCGGGCGCCGGCGAATTCCTCGATCATGCGCGCCGCCCTGGTAGAGGTAAAGAGGACACCCTCAGGATCGACACCGCGCTCAAATCGATAGCTCGAGTCAGTAGAAAGGCTCAGGCGCCGCGCGGTCGACCTGACCGAGATCGGGTCGAAGGAGGCGCTCTCCAGCAGGACCGTTCTTGTCGCAGAGGTCACTTCCGTATCGAGACCGCCCATGACCCCGGCGATCGCGACCGGCTTTTGCTCATCGGCGATCACGAGCGTCTCGGGATCGAGGACCCGATCGATCTTGTCGATCGTCGTGATCTTCTCGCCTTTTTTCGCCCTGCGCACGATGATCCTGCGCCCCGCAAGCTTATCATAATCGAAAGCATGCAACGGTTGGCCCAGCTCAAAGAGACAGAAATTCGTGATGTCGACGACGTTGTTCACTGATCGTACGCCGATCGATTCCAGGTGTTCTTTAAGGAATTTCGGGGACGGCTCGACCTGGACGAGGTCGATGATCCGGCCCGTGTAACGCGGGCAGAGCGTTTTATCTTCGACGTCGACCTTGATATCTTTTTCGCGCGCCAGGACCGGCACCAAAAGAGGAACCTTGGGAACCTTGAGGTGCTTGCCGGTGATTGCCGAAACTTCCCGGGCGATACCTACGAGGCTCAGCCAGTCGGGGCGGTTCGAGGTGATCTCAAGTTCGAGGATCGAGTCCCTGCCCTTCTCCTCGATGCCCTTGACCTCGAGCCCGGCCATCGTCAGCCACTGCGCGACCGCGGCGGCCGAGTTCTTCACATCGACATATTCTTTGAGCCAGTTATAGGAAATTTTCATGGTATTTTTTTAAAATTGCCGTAAAAATCGCAGGTCATTCTCATAAAATAAACGTATATCATCGATGCCGAATTTCAGCATGGCGAGCCGCTCGATCCCCATACCGAAGGCGAAGCCGGTCCATTTCTTCGGGTCATACCCGACCGCCTTAAAGACATTCGGATGGACCATCCCGGCGCCGAGGACTTCGACCCATCCGCGCTGTGAGCAGACGCGACACCCTTTGCCTTTACAGATCAGGCAGGAGATGTCGACTTCGGCGGAGGGTTCAGTGAAAGGAAAGAAATGGGGCCTGAAACGGGTCTTCGTTTCCGCGCCGAACATCTGGCGGATAAAGAGATCGAGCACCCCCTTAAGATCGGAGAATTGTATGTCCTTGTCGACGACCAGCCCCTCGACCTGGTGGAACATGAATGAATGGCTCGCGTCGGTCGCGTCAGGCCGGTAGACCTTCCCCGGCGCGATGATCTGCAGCGGCGGCTTTGTTTGTTCCATGACCCGGATCTGCACGGTCGAGGTCTGGGACCTCAAGAGCGCGTCCTTGTCGAGATAAAAAGTATCGAAAGCATCGCGGGAAGGATGGTCGAGCGGAATATTCAGCGCTTCAAAGTTATAGTAGGTCGTCTCTATCTCGGGTCCTTCAGCGATCTTGAACCCGAGATTCAGGAAGATCGTGTTGATCTCATCGATCACCTGCGTCAGCGGGTGTTTATGCCCGCGGGGCCGCAGTATGCCGGGCATCGTGATGTCGATATCGCCGACAGACGCCGCCGGCGCGCCGCTCCCCGTTTTCAACCGGACAGCGTCCAGGGCCTGGGAGAGATTATTCTTAAGATCGTTGAGCAGGACGCCCATCTTCGGCTTATCTTCGGGCGAAACGCTTCCCAGCTCACCAAAAAGAGCGTTCACCGCTCCCTTGCGGCCGAGATAGGCAACGCGTAAACGCTCGATCGCGTCCGGCGAATCCGCCTGGGCGATCTCCGCAAGCGCCTGCTCCTGTATCGTCTTTATTTTTTCTTCCATGATCAACGATCGTACGATAGACTACGGACCTTGACAATTATTCAAGTGCCGCGGCAGTCGAGTCCCGTCCTCGGCTTACCGCTACATAACCACCGTTCCTTATGCTGCTTTGACGCTCTTCTTCGTCTTTTTTGCCGGCACCAGCGCTGCTAACTTATCAAAGGCCGCCGTATCATTAACCGCGAGCTCGGCCAGCATCTTTCTGTTGAGCGTGATCTTCGCCTTCGCGAGCGCGTCAATGAATTTGCTGTACGAAATACCCCTCATCCTGCAGGCAGCGGTAATACGCGCTATCCAGAGCCCACGGAAATCGCCCTTTTTCGCCCGACGGTCGCGCCAGGCATACATCATGCCCTTTTGGACGGTTTCACGGGCCATTCTATAACGGGACTTCCTGCCGCCCCAGTTGCCCTTCGCGATCTTTAAGAGCCTCTTATGTCTGCGTCGCGCGGTGACTGAACTTTTTACTCTTGGCATGGTACTATTCCTCGCTTTCTAAGTGCTCGATACATTATGGTGGTCCATAGCCTCTAGCGAAAACTCCTTATTCTGTAGAGCTTTTCTGACTATCGGCTCTTGACCATCGACTATCGTTTTCATCCATACGGCAGCATCTGCTTGATGACGCGCGTCTCTTCTTTGCTGACGAGCGCCGAACGGCCGAGCTGCATTTTTCTCTTGGGCGTCTTCCCGCCTAAGAGATGCTTATGTCCGGCTTTGCGTCTCATCACCTTGCCGGTACCGGTGATCTTGAACCTCTTTGCAACGCTTTTTCTTGTTTTCAATTTTGCCATGATCAGCTCCTTAGCGGATACTTTATTATTTCAATTTAGGCCTGAACGTCATGACGATCGTCTTGCCGAACATCGTGGTCGGTGGTTCTTCGACCTCGCCGATATCGGCGATCGACGCCATGATCCTGTCGAGGACGACCCGTCCGCGCTCCATATGCTGGCACTCTCTACCCCTGAAGACTACCGAAACCTTCGTCTTGTCGCCGCGCTCAAGGAATTTACGCAACGCGTTGAGCTTGACCATATAGTCGTGCTCTTCGATGTTCGGTTTTATCTTGATCTCTTTTATATGGATGATATGCTGTCGCTTCTTGGCTTCGCGCTGCTTCTTCTCCTGATCATATTTGTATTTTGAGTAATCCATGATCCGGCAAACCGGGGGAACCGCCTCTGTCGCGACTTCAACGAGGTCCAAGCCCGCCTCTTCGGCGCGCTTGAGCGCGTCCGGCGTCGGGACGACCCCGACCTGTTCACCGTTCTGATCGATCAGGCGCACTTCACGCGCCCGGATGCGGAAATTAATACGTGCTTCTCTTGCGATGTTCCCCTCCTTTGTTCGTGGTTAGTTAGCGCTCACTTCTTCTCTCTCACTTCACCCGTGAGCCGGGTTATCAGAGCATCAAGCCCCAGCTGCCCCTCGTCCCCGGCGCGGGAACGCACCGAGACCAGTCCTGCCGTTACTTCTTTCTGGCCGAGGATAAGCATATAGGGGATCTTCTGCGTTTGTGCTTCCCGGATCTTGTAATTCAACCGTTCATTCTGGTCATAGATCTCGCCGCGGATATCATATTCGGCAAGTTTATTCTTGACGAGCATCGCGTACTCTTTTTGCGCGTCGGTGATCGGTATGACCGCGACTTGCACCGGCGAAAGCCAGAGCGGCAGGGCGCCGGCGTGATGCTCGAGGAGCGCGCCGATGAAACGCTCCAGCGAACCGAGGATCACGCGGTGGAGCATGACCGGCCGGTACTGCTTGCCGTCCGGTCCGATATAGTTGAGGTCAAAACGCTCGGGCAGCGCGAAGTCGCACTGGATCGTGGCGCACTGCCAGAACCGTCCGAGCGCGTCTTTTAATTTAATATCGATCTTCGGCCCGTAAAAAGCCCCTTCACCCTCGCAGATCTCGTACGCGAGATTTTTTTTCTGCAGCGCGGCGACGAGCGCGTCCTGGCTCATCTTCCACACTTCGTCAGAACCGATCGATTTCGGCGGGCGTGTCGATATTTCGATATGAAGGTCCTTAAAACCGAAGATCTTCATCGCGTCATCGACAAACTCGATGACCTTGGTGATCTCATCAACGACCTGTTCCGGCAGACAGAAAATATGCGCGTCATCCTGGGTGAATCCGCGCACCCGCAGCAGACCGTGCAGAACGCCGCTCTTTTCATAACGGTAGACATTACCGAGCTCGAAAAGGCGCAGCGGCAGATCCTTGTAACTGCGGGTCTTCGAGCGGAAGATCAACATATGGCCCGGGCAGTTCATCGGTTTTACCGCGTACTCCTGGTCCTCGATTTTGAATATGTACATCAGGTCTTTATAATTCTCGTAATGGCCTGACCTGACCCAGATATCCGATTTCATGATATGGGGGCCCATGACAATATGATATCCGCGCTTTAAGTGTTCTTTCTTCTCCCAGTCCTCGATGAGCATGCGCAGGAGCCCGCCCTTGGGGTGATAGAGTACCAAGCCGGCGCCCATTTCGTTGTGAAAACTGAAGTACTCGAGCTCTTTGCCGAGCTTGCGATGATCACGCTTTTCAGCCTCCTCGAGCATGGTAAGATAGCTGTCGAGTTCCTGCTGTGTAAAAAAAGCTGTACCGTAAATACGCTGGAGCATCGGGTTGGTTTCGATACCCCGCCAGTACGCGCCGGCGATCGAGAGCAATTTAAAAGCCTTGACCTCGCCGGTCGACGCCAGATGCGGCCCGCGGCAGAGGTCGGTGAAATCACCGTGGCGGTAGATCGAGATCTCGTTATCCGGGAGATCGCGGATAAGTTCGACTTTATAGCGCTCGCCGGCTTTTTCAAAGAGCTCGAGCGCCTTTTCCTTGGAGATCATTTCTTTGGTGAACGGCAGGTTCGCCGCGATGATCTCGCGCATCTTCTCTTCGATGCGTTTAAGATCCTCGGGAACGAAAGGCTCCGCCCGGTCAAAATCATAATAAAAACCGGAATCAATAGCGGGGCCTATGGCCATCTTGACGCCGGGGAAGAGTTTCGCCACCGCGTCTGCCATGATATGTGAAGTACTATGTCGCAGCGTTTCAATGTCCATGATTATATCCTAATATGTTATATAAGAGCCGGCGTTCGCTCGTTTTCGAGTCCACTGATGTTCAAAGGTAAAACTGGTGGACGCGAAAGGGAAAAATGGTGGACGCGACAGGACTCGCCTACTACGGCCTCGCAGACCGCTCGGCCTGCGTAGGCTCACCTCGCTCACTG
>JBAWYO010000046.1:0-10529 GCA_037143495.1 Candidatus Omnitrophota bacterium
CGCGAAACAGGGTAAGCTCGATCCGGTCGTCGGCAGGGCCAATGAGATAGAACGGGTCGTCCAGATCCTCGCGCGCCGGACGAAGAACAACCCGGTCCTTCTCGGCGAGGCGGGCGTCGGCAAGACCGCGATCGTCGAAGGGCTTGCGCAGCGCATTATCGAAGGCAATGTCCCCGAGATCCTGCGTGACAAGCGGATCGTGATCCTTGACCTGGCGCTGATGGTCGCCGGCACGAAGTACCGCGGGCAGTTCGAGGAACGGATCAAGGCGGTCATGGACGAATTAAAGCGTTCGGAGGAGGTCATCATTTTCATCGATGAACTCCACACGCTCGTCGGCGCCGGCGGCGCTGAAGGAGCGATCGACGCTTCGAATATTTTAAAGCCGGCGCTCTCGCGCGGCGAGATCCAGTGCATCGGGGCGACGACGCTCGATGAATTCCGCAAGCATATCGAGAAGGACGCGGCGCTCGAGCGGCGCTTCCAGACGATCGTTGTCGAACCGCCCAGTGTCGCCGAGACCGTCCAGATCTTAAAAGGGCTCAGGGATAAATATGAGGCGCATCATAAAGTGAAATTCACCGATGAGGCGCTCGAGGAGGCGGCGAAGCTCTCCGACCGTTACATTACCGGCCGGTTCCTGCCCGATAAGGCGATCGATCTGATCGACGAGGCCGGGTCGCGCGCGCGTCTTTCCGTGATGACGGTGCCGCCCGACCTTAAGAAGAGCGAGGAGCGCATCGAGCAGCTCAAGAAAGAAAAAGAGGCCGCGGTTGACAGCCAGGACTTCGAGAAGGCCGCGAAATTCAGGGATGAAGAGCGCCGTGCGAAGGCGGACCTGGCAAAGATCCGCAAGGACTGGAAAGAGAAAAAAGGCGTCGCGGAAGTGACCGTGACCGGGGAAGAGATAGCGTATATCGTTTCGAAATGGACCGGGATACCATTGCTGCGCCTTGAAGAAAAAGAGGGCGAGAAATTCCTTAAAATAGAAGAGGGGCTGCACAAGAGGGTCATCGGGCAGGAGGAGGCGATCTCCGCCATAGCTCACGCGGTGCGCCGTTCCCGCGCCGGTATCAAGGACCCGAAGCGGCCGATCGGGTCGTTCATATTCCTCGGACCGACCGGCGTCGGAAAGACGTTGTTGGCGAAGGCGCTCGCGGATTATCTTTTCGGCGATGAGAACGCGATCATCCATCTCGATATGTCGGAGTATATGGAAAAGTTCAATGTCTCCCGCCTTGTCGGAGCTCCTCCGGGGTACGTCGGTTATGAGGAGGGTGGACAGCTGACCGAGCGGGTGCGGCGCAGGCCGTATTCGATCGTCCTGCTGGACGAGATAGAAAAAGCGCATCCCGATGTCTTCAACCTGCTCTTGCAGATACTTGAAGAAGGGCGCCTGACCGATTCGTTCGGCCGGAAGATCAATTTCAAGAATACGATCATGATCATGACCTCGAATATCGGCGCCGAGACGCTCAAGCGGCAGGGATCGATTGGTTTCAAACCTCAGGAGGAAGAGGTTACCTACCAGTCGATGAAAGAGCGCCTGCTTGAAGAGGTCAAAAAGACTTTTAAGCCCGAGCTCCTCAACAGGCTTGATGATATTATCGTTTTCAGGCCACTGACCAAGGAAGATCTCGACCGGATCATCGGTATCGAGATCGCCGCAGTTGAAAAGAGGCTCCAGGAACAGGAGATCTCGATCGAGCTGACCATCGAGGCGAGGGATTTCCTGGTCGCACGGGGGTTTGACAAGGCGTTCGGCGCGCGGCCGCTCAAGCGGACGATCCAGCGCTTCCTTGAAGATCCGCTCGCCGAGGAGATCATCGGGGGGAAACTCAAGAAGGGCAGTTTTGTGCGGGTGACGGCCACGGTCGATCACCTGGTCTTTGAACCGGCCGAAGCAAAAAAACCGGTCAGCTGAGAGGGCAATGAGAAGAATTATTTCTATCAGGCGCAGGCGTTTTTCGGGGGTACTCCTCTGTGCGGCGGTATCCTGGGTGGGGCTCGGCATGGGCTTCGATATCCGCAGCGGAATGATCGCGAAGGATTTCAGGTCTTTTTTCGAGGAGCGCCTGACCGCCGTTTTTTCCGATAAAGAGGTCCGCATCGCGAGGATCGAAGGTGGAATATTTAATAAGCTGACGGTCGATGAATTCAGCATAGCGGCGCGACCGTCAAAGATCGGGCAGGCCGAGCCGGCGTTTTTTTCAGTAGACCGGATCATTATAAAATACGATCTCGCGGACCTTTTGCGGCGCCGCTTCGACCGCCTGGGCGATCTCTACCTTATCTCTCCCCGGCTCTCGCTTCCGTCGTCGCCGATCGGGGGCTTACATCTGCCGGCGGGCACCGCCTCATTTGCGCAGGGTTCCGCGGCTTTTCCCCATCTACCCCGCTGCCATATCTTGAACGGCAGCATTATCGGTCCCGACCGGAAGGCGCTTTTGACCGACCTGGTAGGAACGGTCAGTTTCCGGCGCTCAACGCTCTTTCTTGATCATCTCAGGGGCTTATTCATGAATATGCCGGTCGAGGTCACCGGCAGCATCAAAGACCCGCTTAGATCACCGGTGATACGGTTGCGGTTGAAGATCGACGGAGGTTATTACACCGCCAGGGTCTGGTTTAAGGGTATCGACCGAACGGGCGGGTGTGCGGTGCGCGCCAGCGTCACGGTGCTTAAAAAACGTGAAATTTCATGCGTCGGTAAGATCAACGTCGCCACCAGGGACAGGATCGTCGTGAGGGACCTGGTCTTCAATAAAGGACTTCTCGCCGTCAGCGGCGATCTGCGGATCCCTTCCCGGAGCGGCCGGTTCATCGTGAGGACGCGATCGGGCCCCATAAAACTGACCGCCGCGCTGGCCGGCCCCGGAAAGACCGGACTCCGGGCCCATGCCAGCCTGAGCCATCTGAAGATCTTCGGATTCGATCTTATGAGCCAGGTCGATCTCGATCTGGTTTCGCGCAAGATCGCCGGTACTCCCGCGGTTTTAACGGGGAGTGTTTCGACCGGCGCGACGATCCTGAACTATCGGCCGTTTAAAGATGTGCGATCACGTTTTGTCCTTAAGCGAGAGAGTCTCTATATCAGTTCTTTCGATCTTGGCGATGAATACCATCTGTCGGGGGCCGTCGCTCTGCGCCCGCCGTATGCGGTGAACCTGGGGCTGGCCGTCGTTAACGCGTATCCGGCCGATTGGCTCGTCTTTTCGAAGATCGACCGGACAGGTTTTATCTCCGGGATCATGAACGGGCATCTGGCTTTTCGCGGACCTGCCGCCGCGGCGCTCAGCAACGGCAGAGTCGAGATCCGCGACGGGAATTTCAAGGGCATTAAGTTTATTTCCGCTTCCATAGCGGTTAACGGAAAAGGACCCATCATCTCGGTCAAGGATTCGAAGATCTACCAGGAGGGCGGTTTTCTCTTTATCGACGGCGATATCGATCTCAGAAAATTCGGGCATCGGGGGTTTTTCGGGCATATCAAGGCAAAGACCGATCGTGATATTACCTGGAACGGATGGTCACTTTCGAAAGACGACACTACCGCGGAAATAAAATTAAAGAAAGATATCGACGATGAGGTTAAGGTCAATTTTAAAACATCGACGGCTACTGACAAAATGACCGGCGCTCCGCGCGAGCAGCGGGAGGTCGGCATCGATTATAAGATCCAGAAGAACGACAACATCAACGTTAAGGTCAAGAATGACAGCACCTTTGTTGGTGTCGAGCATAAGGTGAAGTTCTGACGCTCTCACGAGGTAGGGGATGACGCAACGGCAGGAGATACGCAAGGGGTTGGCGGGGATCGGCGAGCGGTTCCTGGCTTTTTTAGGGTATGTCGGCGGCATATGGATCATGTTCGTCGAGATCGTTTTCTGGACATTCGTGCCGCCGTTCAAGCGTAAGCCGATCATCGACCAGATGAAGAAGATCGGCATCGACAGCCTTCCGATAGCGCTGATGACGAGCCTTTTTACCGGCATCGTCCTCGCGCTTCAGAGCGCATACCAGATGCAGAAACTCAACGCCGAGATGTATATCGCCTCGCTGGTCTCGCTCTCAATGTGCCGCGAGCTGGGGCCGGTCCTGACGGCGCTGGTCGTCGCCGGCCGTGTCGGCGCCTCGATAACGGCTGAGCTGGGGACCATGAAAGTGACCGAGCAGGTCGACGCGCTCGAGGCGCTCGCGACCAACCCGATCAAATACCTCGCGGTACCGCGTTTTGTCGCGCTCTTTTTTATGCTGCCCTTGCTGACCATTTACGCGGATTTTGTCGGGATCATCGGCGGCTACCTGGTCGGGGTCGGCAAGCTCGGGATCGGTTCGAACCTCTATATCAAAATGTCGTTCAAGCCGCTCTTCCTGAAAGATTTCTTTACGGGGCTCGTCAAGGCTTTCGCCTTCGCTATCATCATCTGTATCGTAGCCTGTTATCAGGGGCTGACGACCAAGAGCGGAGCGGAAGGCGTCGGAAAGTCGACGACCGCCGCGGTCGTGACGAGTTTCATTCTGATCATAGCGGCGGATTGTTTCTTTACCGCGATGTTCTATTTTGTTTTTTAACGGGGACGGGCGAAGATGATAGAGATCATAAACCTCTGCAAAAGTTTTGGTGGCCATCTGGTCCTCGACAACCTCAACCTGACGATCGAGCAGGGAGAGACGATGGTCATCATCGGCAGATCCGGCTGCGGCAAGAGCGTCCTGCTGCGCCATATCATCGGCTTGGCGAATCCCGATTCGGGGCAGGTCATTATCGACGGTACGGACATTACGCGACTTGACGAGAAACGCCTGAATGCCTTCCGGATGCGTTTCGGCATGCTCTTCCAGGGGGCGGCGCTCTTTGATTCCCTGACGATAGAGGAGAATGTCGGGTTCCACCTGATCGAGCATACCGGTACCAAGCGCAGCGAAGTGCGCGCGCGCGTCAGCGAGTGTCTTGCGGAGGTCGGGCTCAAGGGGATCGAGGATCAGAAACCTGCCGAACTCTCCGGCGGCATGCGCAAGCGCGTCGGCCTGGCGAGGGCGATCTGCACAAAACCGGATATTATTCTCTATGATGAGCCGACGACAGGTCTTGACCCTATTATGAGCGACGCGATCAACGATCTTATTAAAGACCTGCATGACCGGCTTAAGGTCACCTCGGTCGCGGTCACCCACGACATGGTAAGCGCATATAAGATCGCGACAAGGATCGCGATGCTCTACCGGGGCAAGATCATTGCCGTGGGTACGCCGGATGAGATAAAGAATACGAATGATCCGGTGGTGAAACAATTTATAACCGGGGCCGCTTTGGGGCCCATAACTGAAGAAGGAGGCTGATTCCATGGAGGCGAAGCCGTTGAATTTTGAGGTAAAGGTCGGTATCTTCGTTTTTTTGGGGATACTGATCATGTTTATCATCGTCTTCTCGATCGGCCAGTTGTACATCCTCAAACCGATGTATAATGTCCGCTTCCTGTTCGGTTTCGCGAACGGGATCGAGATCGGCGCTCCGGTACGCCTTGCCGGCGTTGATGTCGGCGATATCGAAGATATTGCCGTTTATTACGACAGCGCGCTGCAACGGACCAGGGTTGTGCTGACCGCGAAGATCAAAAACGAGGCCCGTATCGAGAAAAATGCTGTCTGCAGGATCAACACCCTCGGACTTCTCGGCGAGAAGTATCTCGAGATAACCCCCGGCACGTCCACCGCGGGGTTTGTGCAGAACCAGGAAGCCATGACCGGTTCAGATCCCGTGCCGATGGAAGAGGTTACCAAGACGATGAAGGACCTGACCGAGAACGCAAAAGAGGTCGCGGCGACGGTGAAGGTGATCGTCGACCGCATCGAAAAAGGACAGGGGACGCTCGGGAAGCTTTTGAGCGACGACGCGATGTATAACGACATGAAAAGTTTTGTGGAGGATATGAAGCAGCGCCCCTGGAGACTCATTGGTATCGAACGGGGAGAAGGTACGGTCGGTAAGCTGCTCTCGGAAGATAAAATATATAATGATCTTGGAGATTTTGTCTCTGACATCAAGCGGCACCCCTGGAAACTGCTCATTAAAGAGCGGGAGCGCCGCGAGGAGAAAGAGAAGGCGGTTCTCCCCGTTCAGCCGGGCCCACACACCAACAATTTCGCCCGGTAGTACCCTTAAGAACCCCCGCAGGAGGAGGTAGCGCGCGTATGACACTTTTACTGATTCGTCTTTTTTTTATTATCCTGAGCATGGTGGTAGGGTATTTCATCGGCTACTCCCTGCTGACACCCGACCTTAAAGGCGGGCTGATCGGTACCGGGGCAGCCCTGGTCGGATCGCTGGTCCTGATAATTTTTGAGAGCGGGCTACGAAAGATCTCGGTCAGGAATCTCTCGGCCGCCGTCTTCGGCCTGATCTTAGGCCTCTTTATGTCGTGGGTGTTGACCAGCGCGATCCGCTTGATACCGATGGATGCCCGGATGCTGTCGACGATCCAGATCCTGCTGACGCTGATCTTCTGTTATCTGGGTATGGTCATCGCCATACGGGGCAAGGATGAGTTTAATCTCATTATTCCCTACGTGAAGTTTACGCGCCAGGACCAGAGTGACGATATTATCCTGCTCGACACCAGCGTTATCATTGACGGCAGGATCGCGGACATCTGCTCGACGAAATTCATCGAAGGAAGACTGGTTATTCCGCGGTTCGTGCTCAAAGAGTTGCAGCAGATCGCTGATTCCGCCGATCCGCTCAAACGAGCCCGGGGGCGGCGCGGCCTTGATATCCTCAATAAGATCCAGAAGGGCGCTACGATGGATGTGAAGATCGAAGAGGAAGATTTTCCCGAGATCCACGATGTCGACGCGAAACTCGTCAAGCTCGCGAAAGTGATGGGGGCAAAAGTTTTTACGAATGACTACAACCTGAACAAGGTAGCCCAGCTTCAGGGCGTCGCGGTGCTCAATATCAACGAACTTGCCAATGCTTTAAAACCGGTCGTGCTGCCCAGCGAGGTCCTTGAGGTGCGGATCGTCAAGGAGGGCAAGGAGTTTAACCAGGGGGTTGCGTATCTGGAAGACGGGACCATGATCGTCGTCGATAATACGCGCACCATGATAGGGCAGACGGTGCGTGTCCAGGTAACGAGTGTTCTGCAGACCTCCGCGGGCAGGATGATCTTCGCAAAACTGGAAGCGCACGAAAACCACGGCGCGCGGCGCGTCCGCCAGGCATAGCGGTCGACGCGCATGGTACGAGGCCTATGAAGACTCAAGCGATCGTCGCGTCCGCGGGTGTCGGTAAACGGTTGCGGGCGGCCGTACGCAAGCCGTACATCAGCCTGCGCGGGATCCCGGTCCTCATCCGCACCCTGAAGGCACTTGCCGCGTCCCGGCATATTGACGGTATTGTTGTGGTCGCGAATCCTCTTGACCGGGATCGCTGTGCCGGTCTGATACGCCGTTATAAGGTCGGAAAAGTCGTCGCGGTCGTTGCCGGCGGCAAGGAGCGCAGCGACTCGGTCCGCAATGGCCTTGCGGTGATCGACCCGGATACGGATATCGTGCTTATTCATGACGGCGTCCGCCCTTTTATCGATGAGGATGTTCTTGCGCGGTCGATCGCGTGCGCTGCGCGGCGCGGGGCTTCCGTGGTCGGTGTGCCGGTGAAGGCGACGATCAAGAAGGTCACCAGTCACCAGTCACCAGCCACCAGTCAAAAAAAATATACGGTTAAAGAAACTATCGACCGAAATGATCTCTGGGAGATACAGACGCCGCAGGTTTTTAAAAAAGAGTTGATCGTGCGGGCGTATAAACAACGCGCGGGAGCCGGTGTGACGGATGATTCGATGCTCGTGGAGCGCCTGGGCGTAAAGCCTGAGATGGTCCTCGGCTCGTATTACAATATCAAGATCACGACGCCTGAGGACTTGGTTATAGCTGCGGCAATTGTCAGGGCTAAAAAAAATGTATAGAGTCGGTATCGGCTATGATCTGCACACATTAGTGAAAGGGCGCCCGCTTATTCTCGGCGGCGTCACGATCCCGTACCCGAAGGGGTTGATGGGCCACTCCGATGCCGATGTGCTGCTTCACGCGGTCTGTGACGCTATTTTGGGCGCCGCCGCCGCGGGCGATATCGGCGAGCATTTTCCGGATGCGGATCAGCGTTATAAAGGCGCTGACAGCGCCGATCTGCTGCAACGAGCTTATGCCATTGTCCGCAAAAAAGGGTATTGCGTCATGAACATTGACACGGTCGTTATCGCCGAAGAGCCGAAACTGACACCGTACAAAGGAGCGATCAGGCAGCGCCTGGCGCAGCTATTGAAGATCCCGGCGGGATCTGTCAGTATTAAGGCAAAAACGAACGAAGGATGCGACGACCTGGGCGCCGGAAAAGCGATCGCGGCCCAGGCGGTCGTCCTGTTGAAGAAGAAACGGTAAAGGAGAATAGCATGGTACTCTGCCTGAAGATAGCGGGGGTCATTCTGGGGTTGGCGGCGCTCAAATTCGTTGCCCTGGCGGTATTTCTTTCTGATGATATCCGCGCCGCGAAGAAACGCGATCCGGCGGCGAAGAGTTTTTTTGAGATCGTCTTGCTCTACCAGGGGTTGCACGCGCTGGCGGCCTATCGCCTGGCGCATCTTTTATATCGCGCGCGTTTTTTTCTGGCCGCGCGTCTTATCAGCCAGTTCGCGCGTTTCGTGACCGGGATCGAGATCCATCCGGGCGCTACGATCGGTAAACGCTTCTTCGTGGACCACGGTATGGGTGTCGTGATCGGCGAGACCGCGGTTGTCGGCGACGATGTGCTGATCTATCAGGGCGTAACGCTCGGCGGTACCGGCCTCGTCCAGGGTAAGCGCCATCCGACGATCGGCAGCAATGTCGTCATCGGTGGCGGCGCGAAGGTTCTCGGGAATATCACGATCGGCGACAATTCATATATCGGCGCCAATGCTGTCGTTCTGAAAGACGTTCCGCCGAACTCGACGGTCGTCGGTGTCCCCGGCAGGCTGACCCGGCAGGAAGGCAAGAAGATCGATATCGCCCTCGATCATCGCCAGGTCCTTGACCCGATATTGCAGGAATTGGATGAATTGAAGAAGCGGCTCGATAAATTGGAGAAATGATGAGCTTGGCCGGCGCTGCAAACCGGTTCGCCGGGACGCTTCGGCCTGCTCCTGCGGCAGGCCTGCGCTCGGAAAAATCTCTTTTTACTTCCTCCTGCGGCTCCGCCGCTGTCGGAAGACCAAGCTAAAAAGAGATTTTTACGCCCTGCACACCGGTGTTGCCGCACCGGCCAGCGATCTCGGGCTACGAGACGTAGGTAGCAAAAATAGAGAGATTGATTATCGATATGAAAATATATAATTCACTGACGCGTACCAAAGAAGAATTCGTCCCCCTGAAACCCCATCAGGTGAAGATGTATGTCTGCGGGCCGACGGTCTATGACGAGCCGCATATCGGCCACGCGCGCAGCGCGTATATCTTCGATGTCGTGCGCCGGTATCTCGAGTATCGCGGGTTTGCGGTCACCTTTGTCCGGAATGTGACCGATGTCGACGACAAGATCATCGAGAAGGCGCGCAGGGAAGTCGCCGCACAGGGTTCGACGGGCGATCTCAATCAAAAAACGGGGGAAGTAGCTAAAAAGTACCTGGATTCATACCATACCGCGATGAAGGCCCTGGGGATCAAGGATCCGACGCATGAGCCCAAAGCGACGGAGTATATCCCGAAGATGATCGCGTTTATTGAGGGCCTTATACGCGACGGGCGCGCCTACGCGGCGGGAAGCGATGTCTATTTTGACATAAAAAAAGCGAAGGGATACGGAAAGCTCTCGAATCAATCGCTCGAACATATGGAATCGGGGGCGCGCGTCTCCGCCGGCGAAAAGAAAAAGGATCCGCTCGATTTCGCGCTCTGGAAATCAGCCAAGGAAGGGGAACCCTCCTGGGTGAGCCCGTGGGGCAACGGCAGGCCGGGGTGGCATATCGAATGCTCGGCGATGAGTTCCGACCTGTTGGGAGATGAATTTGATATCCACGGCGGCGGCATCGACCTGATATTTCCGCACCATGAGAATGAGGTCGCCCAATCGGAAGGAGCGGGTAAGAAGTTCGCGCGATACTGGATGCATCACGGGTTGTTAACGATCAGCGGCGAGAAGATGGCAAAGTCGCTCGGCAATTTTATCACGATACAGGAATTTATCGAAAAATATTCGGATGCTGATTATCTGAAATTTCTTTACCTGAATACGCATTACCGGCACCCCGTCGATTATACCCGAGAAAAGATCCTCGAAGCGAAGAAGCAGAAAAATAATTTCGACCGGTTCACGTCCCGGGCGAGTATTCTCGCGCAGGGGAAATCAAAGCCCGTTCTTTCCGATAAAGAGCGCCTGGCGATCGACGATTTTTGCCGCATATTCGACGAGGCGATGGACGATGATTTTAACACGCCGGAGGCGCTCGCCTGTTTATTTAAAATTTTTATTGTCCGGAGTAGGAGTATAGGAGAAA
>JBAWYO010000047.1:0-10424 GCA_037143495.1 Candidatus Omnitrophota bacterium
GACATATCCGTTCTCGGTAACCGTGGGGTAAACTGGACCGATCTTTCGATCATGGCCGGGCGTGGCATTAACTGGATGGATATCTCCAAGCTCTCCAACCAGGGCGTTAACTGGCAGGATATTTCGAAGCTTACCAATATTGGCGTGAACTGGATGGACCTCTCGAGGTTAAGTAACAGCGGTGTCAACTGGAGCGATATAGGAAGAATGAGTACTTTTTCGATCAACTGGACCGATATCTCAGTCCTCTCGAACAGAGGCATCAACTGGACCGATATCTCCAAACTCTCCAATATCAGCATTAACTGGACTGACATATCAAAACTTTCCAACCAAGGCGTCAATTGGTCGGATATATCCGGCATGAGCGCACGCGGTATCAACTGGTCGAGTCTTGCGGTTATGAGCAACCAGGGCGTTAACTGGGTCGATCTTTCGATCATGACCGGGCGCAGCATTAACTGGGCAGATTTCTCGGCATTGTCGCAGCGCGGTGTCAATTGGGCTGACATAGCAGCGATGCACAACCAGGGAATTAACTGGGAGGATCTCTCAGCAATGCACAACAAAGGCATCAACTGGATGGATATAGCTGTTCTTACCAATAAAGCGATAAACTGGAATTCGATCGCCGCGCTCTCCAACCAGGGCATCAATTGGCGCGATATCAGCTCACTGAGCGCCCAATCCATCAACTGGGCAGGCATATCGGCATTGAGTAACGGTGGTGTCAACTGGCAGGACATCTCGAAGCTCTCCAACCAGGGCGTTAACTGGACGGGGCTCGGCCAGCTGGCCAATACCGGAGTTAATTGGGAAAACCTCAAGGTTATGACCGATGTCGGTATTAACTGGGATAACTTGAATGTGCTCAGTAAACAGGGCGTCAATTGGTCCGACATGCAGGTGATGACGACGCGCGGCGTCAATTGGTCCGATTTCGCGTATATGAGCGGTAAGGGTATCAACTGGACCGATGTGCAGGGCAGGAGCGTGGCAGGGATCAACTGGACTTCACTGGCCGCCATGACCTCGTCGTCGATCGATTGGTCAAAAATAGCGACGCTCAGCACGAGGATCGACGATATCGGCACGAACCTCGGGACCCTGCAGACGAATGTCACGAGCCTCTCCGACAAGATAGGCGCGGCGACCGATGCTTCGACGAGCAATACGCTCTTCGGCCATATTAATAAACTACAGACGTTGCTGGGCTCTCTGGATGTCGAAGCCCTGCAAAGCGCGGTTGCCAGCCTTAAGACCACGATCAGTTCTCTTGACGTGACCGCGATCAACAATTTGCAGTCCAAGCTCGACGCGTTAAAAACAGTGATCGGGGGAGCTTCAGATACTTCCGCGTCGAGCACGCTCTTCGGAACGGTAAACGCGGTTAAAGCCTATGCGCAGCTGATCGGAGCGTCGACCGATACCACGTCGACCGAAACACTCTATGGAAAGGCGCAATATATGTACAGCAAGGTCGGGCAACTTCTGGCCGAGATCGATAACGTCCGTACCGATCTGGGCGCGAAGAACCAACCGAACAGTACCTATGATTCGATCAAGCGGGTATCATCGCTGGTGCAGGAGATCAAAAAGACGGCCGATGAGTTGCTCCTGAACAAGCCGGACGCCGAAAAGATGGCGAAGAATATTATCGATACGATGGTCAAGACGGCGAATGATACCGCGGCGTCAATGGGCCTGAAAATGGATGAAGTGAAATCGATGACCGAGTCCCAGACCAAAGACAAGGACGCCGTACAGGAGAAACTGGCGGAGATCAAAGCTATTCTTGAGGCGCTGACGCAGGCAAAAGGTGAGAATAAAGTAGTCGTCAAGAGCTGGTTCGAGGCGGAAGAGGCACCGGCGAAAAAACAATAACATGCCCAAACGCGGATCCATCATCCTCATAGCAGCAGCGTTTTTTATCGGGGCTTTCGTTCCCGGGGCGGGAGCCGCCATCAAATTAAAATTAATGGCGGTCAATCCTTCCGATACGCAGAAACAGCTCGTCCCGATAAAATATTTTCTGCCGAAAGAGATACGCAAGGAGGATGTCACCGATACCGGCGGTATGCAGATCGAATACGACCCCAAGGCGGGGTGCTTTTTCCTGTATAAAGAAGTCGATCTGGAAGCGAAGGCAACGGCGACGCTGCGGGTAACGATCGCCGATAAATGGGACATCTCCCCCGAAGATATCGACCTCCTGCGCAGCAAAGCTGCCGAGCGGCTCAAAACGATCGAGAAGACCGACCAGTATCCTACCGCGAAACTTCTTGCCGACAAGATCCAGGCGCGACTCGATGATATCGCTAACAGCCAGGCGCAGGCCGGTAACGATATTGTCAAGAAAATAGAGCTGAGCAGAGTAAATAAAGAAATAATGAGCCAGATGGATAATGATATCCAGGCGATGGATTACCTCGGCGATCTCGCGCATACCGATGATGATACCTCAACCGTCAAATACGCGATCGACGCCGATAATCCCAGCGATGAAGTCGTCGACACGCGCGTGACCCATTTTCTGCCCAAGGAAATAAAGCCGGAAAATATTATCCAGCCGGCAGGATTCAGTTTAGGGTATGACAGCGATAGCGGACAGTTTTATTTATGGAAGAACGAGACCTTTCAACCAAAAGAGAAGAAACATTTCGAGGTCGAGATCAAAGATATATGGCGTGTACCCGAGAAGCTCCTGGAATCATACCGGAAAGACGCGGAGCTGGTCCTTAAGAGACTCGAAGTGACGAAATATAAAGATCTCGCGATGATGATGCGCAACGATATTCTCAGGGATATTAACGATATTGAGACCTCGCAGGGGGAGGTTACTACGTTAAAGGAACGGATCGCGCTCTACCCGATCAACGCGCAGCGGGAAGAACGCGTCAGGAAGAACCTGGAGCGCATGAAAGCGCTGTTGGGCGAAATGGCAAAGCAAGATCCTGCTCCCGCCAACACCGGGCCGGGGAAGCTCGGCAAGGGGGTATCGAACATTCTCCGCGATGTCAAGGCCCTGGAAGGGATCAGGGATTTCTCGCAGGTACTCGTTAAAAAATTCATTCCCAAAGCGGAGGTCTGGCGGGTCATTCTTGACACCGTTGTCTTTACGATCGTTTTTACGTTCATGGTTACGCTCATATGGGCGCTCCGGCTCAATAAAGAAGATTCGAAAAAGTTGAAAAAAGTAGAAAAAGCTAAAAGCGAGAAAACAACGTAAGGCGGGCTCTTGTGTGGGGGGGCTATATCTGTTATAATCAAACCGGTACGGCGCACGGAGCGTTAATAAACTCTTCCGGGGATAGTATATGACATTACAGTATAAGGAATTCGGAACGGTCAAAGCTATCAGAGGGTGTATCATAACCGTTCTGGGCCTGGAAAACTGTATTAACGGGCAGCTCATTCGCTTTGGGTTCGGTACCGAAGGCACCATCATGGGCTTTGATGAGAAAGAAACCCAAGTTCTCGTCATCAAAGAGACCGAACCCGTCAAAACCGGCGATTCGGCTATCATGACGCTCGAACCTTTCAATACTCCGGTAGGCGACAAATTCGTCGGCCGGATCATCAATGTTCTTGGGGAGCCGATGGATGGTCTTGGTCCCCTGCCGCCTGATGCCTATTACCCGATATTCGCCGATGCGCCTCCCATCCTCGATCGTGAGATCATCAAGGAGACGCTGGAGACCGGCATCAAGATCCTCGATACGATGATCCCGATCGGCAAGGGGCAGCGCGAACTTATCCTCGGTGATAAGATGACGGGTAAGACGACGATCGGGACCGATATCATCCTCAACCAGAAGGGCAAGAACGTCATCTGCATCTATTGTGCGATCGGAAAATCGAGAGCCGCGCTTAACCGCGTGATCAACACGCTCAAGAGGGGAGAGGCTTTTGAGTATACGACGATCATAGCGGCGCAGGCCGGATCAGCGCCGGGTCAGCTCTATTTGGCACCGTATGTCTCCTGTTCGCTGGGAGAGTATTTCATGAAGAAGGGGCGCGATGTCGTCGTTATTTTCGATGATTTTACCAAACACGCCTGGTCATACCGCGAAATATCGCTTCTCCTGGGAAGGCCGCCCGGTCGTGAATCATATCCCGGCGATATATTCTATCTTCATTCCCGCATGATCGAACGGGCGGCGAAAATGACCAAAAAATATGGCGGCGGATCAATGACATTCCTGCCCATTGTCGAACTCCTTGAAGGCGACCTGACCGCGTATGTCTCTTCGAACCTTGTTTCGATGACGGACGGCCAGATCTATCTGAGCTCATCGCTCTTCGGCGAAGGGTTCAAGCCCGCTATCAACGTCGGTCTCTCAGTTTCCCGTATCGGCACAAAAGTGCAGTGGCCGGCCCTTAAAAAGTTTACGAAGGTCCTGCGCCTGCAATATGTGCAGTACGAGGAACTCATGAGGGTGTCGAAACTGAAGGCGTCCGGTTCCAGTGAGTCTTCCGGCGAACAGATGAAAGAGGGGCAGGTTCTCTCCGAATTCTTAAAGCAGGACAAGGATGATCCGGTGACGACCGAGGCTGAAGTGCTCCTCTTTGCAGCTCACACCAAAAAATTGGTTGACGATCTTGAGGCGGCCGAGCTGGTACGTTTCAAGCGGGAGGCGTACCCTTACGCGTTCAAGAAAAATCCGGATCTTTTTATAAAGATGCGCCAGACGAGGAACATCGATGACGAGGCTGAGCAGATGATCGTCGAGATGGTCAACGAATTCGTGCAGGTCCTCATCAGCCAGCGGCCTAAAGAAGAAGTCGAAGAAGAATATGACGGCAAGGACGCGACGATAGGCGCGGCGAGTCAGGCAAAATAATATGGCGACGGCGACATCAGGAAAAATCAGGCTGACGATCCTAGATCCCGACGCGGTCGTGTACCGCGGCGAGGCTTCGACGATCTTTGTTGCCGGGGAGACGGGAGAGTTCGAGCTGTTGCCCTATCATTATCCCGTATTGTGTCTGCTAAAGGAAGACAGCGATATTATCATCGATTCTAACGAGTTTGTGACGATACGGCGCGGTATCCTGAAGTTATTTAAGAACGAGTGCACGATCATCGCTGAGCTGGCGCAGGATTACGCTGATTATTACAAGAAGAAATCTTTGCTATGAGGAGAGCCTCCGCATGAAAGCGGTGATGGTTTTTTTGATGCTCCTATTTGCTTCGCTGGGCCCCTCGATCGTCATGGCGTCCATCGGCAGCTCGATGATCGAGATGGTCGGTAGATATCCGTCATCAGCGTCGAGGATCTGCCTGGGAAAACTGGCGCTGCTGGTTATTGCCGAGGGGATATCAATGGTGCTCCTACTGGGTGTTTATTTTATGTTCATGGCCGCGCGAAAGCATACATGAATACACTGATCATCCTGCTGGTTATGTTCATCGTCGTTGTCGGACCGTCGTTCGTTATCGCCATGATCGGCCACGCGACGATCAAAGCCCTCAGCAGAAATCCCTCTGCCGCTTCGAAGATATTTATCGGCACGATATTACTGCTGGTCTTTGCCGAGTCGATATCCATCGTCTCGCTGATGATCATATTCCAGCTCTTCGGGACGCAATAACGCCGGGACCGTTTCGGTGCCGCGGAAGGAGTTATCCAGGTATGATGCTACTCATTAAAGTCGTGATCCTGCAGACGGTAGTCTTCGGGTTGGTCCTTTTCTTTATGAAAAAAATATTGACCGGCGATACCGAGAGCGCGGTCAACCGCCTCAATGAATCATATGAAGAGGTCAGAAAGAAGAAGGAAGAGCTGACGCAGCGGATCACCGAGATCGAGGCTGAGTACGCCAAGCGCAAGGAGGAGGCCGACAAGATCAGCGGGCAGATCGTCGATAAGGCTAAATCCGACGGCGACGCGAAGAAGGAAGAGATCCTGCGCGAGGCCAAGAAAGAGGGCGAAGCGATCATCATGAAGGCGATGGGGACCATGGATTCGATACGGCGCGAAGTCAACCGCGAGCTGGGGCTTAAGACGCTCGATTTTTGCGCAACCCTGCTCAAAGGAGTCTTCAGTTCGAAGGTGGCGACCGGCGTTCACCTGGTTTTCGTCAATGATTTTATCGAGGAGATGGAGGCGCTCGATATGAGCAAGATCGGCCCGGAGGTCGACCGAGTCGAGGTCGTGACCTACCAGCCGCTTGCCGAGGAATATAAAAAACGGATCATCGGAACCGTCACGGCAAAGCTCAAGCGTCCGGTTACGCTTGAAGAGCAGGTTGATGCGGCCCTCTTGGGCGGGGTTATCGTGAAATTTGGGGGGCTTGCGGTTGACGGCTCTCTCGCGGGCAGGATCAACGAAAGCGCTGTTGAGCGCAAACACGGATTGGAAGAATAGCGGGTACGGACGGATGTCAAAACGGCAAAAAGCGAAGATCGATTTCGATTATACGAGCGAGCTCCTTGAGATCGTCTCGATATTGCGCGACGTCGCCTCGAACCATTTTTATAATACCGCGAAGAGAAAACAGCGTTTCCTGGAGTTCGCGAACTCGTTCATCGACTTTTTCAGGATGGTCAATCTTTCGCATGCGCATCACCCGCTGGTCCACACGACATCGCCCAGGGTCGGCATTCTCATGATCACCTCCGAAATGGGGTTTATGGGCGAAATGACCGCCAAGGTCATCAAGACCGGCTATGAGGAATCAGAGAAGCACC
Organism: Candidatus Omnitrophota bacterium; assembly: GCA_037143495.1. GTDB lineage: Bacteria > Omnitrophota > Gorgyraeia > JABMQH01 > JABMQH01 > JBAWYO01. Next base: position 6,695 of record JBAWYO010000047.1, read on the forward strand.
CCGATTGCGAGTTCATCATTATCGGCACGCGGGGTGAGCAGAAGCTCAAACAGTATAATGTCAACCAGCATGTTGAGGTCTTCAGGGATATCGAGGAACACGGGTTATATAAAGTCACGTTGATGGTCAAGGAATATATCACCAAACAGGTTCTTGAAGGGAAGCTGGGGAAGGTCATCGCGATATATCCGTTCGCGTTCAACTTCACCCTGATAAAACCGAAAGTTATCAAGCTGCTGCCCTCAGAAGAGCTCCTGACGCATCAGATGGAGGTCAAGGATACGATCGAGAAGGTTATCGTCGAGAGCGATCTCAACGATATTATCGGTTACCTGGCGAATCTCTGGCTTACCTGCCGTATCTATGAGATGCTCGAGGATTGCGTCGTCGCGGGGTTCGCCGCGCAGGCGGCGCAGCTCGAAGCCGCCATGGAACGGCTGAAAAAAGATAAGAAGGGTCTCGCGCTGGCGGTCAAAAAAGCGAAAAAATCGGATATCGACAAGAGCTTGAAAGAAGTTTTTACCGCAACGCTGATGATGAGAAAATAGACGAAAGGGGTTACGCGGTATGGAAACACCTGAAAAAGAGCCCGCTGCCGGCGCAGGAGAGATTCCGGCTGGAGAGCCTCAGACCAAGGTTGCTGAAACTCAGGCCGCGGCGAAGGCCCCCGAGGTCAACCATAAGGGGAAGATCGTATCGGTCCAGGGTCCCGTCGTTGACGTTCTTTTTACGCCTGATGTCCCGGTTCCGTCCCTCTACGATATCCTCGAGACATATACCTTTGATGGCCGGAAGGTGCTTCTTGAAGTCGCCGAACACGCCTCGAACGTCATGGTCAGGTGCATAGCGTTGCAGTCGACCCTTAACCTGCAGAAGCACGCCGAAGTTATCGCGACCGGTTCCCCGATCACGGTGCCCATCGGCGACGAGCTCTTCGGGCGCGTTATCGACGTCTCCGGCAATCCGCTCGATAACGGGCCGCCGATCATCACGAAAGAGCGCAGCCCGATCCGCAAAGCGACCAGGAAGACCGTTTTCAACCTCGCGAGTAAAAAAGGGGAGGCCCCCGAGGTCCTCGAAACGGGGATCAAGATCATCGACCTTCTCTATCCGCTCGTCAAGGGGTCTAAGACCGGGGTTCTGGGAGGCGCCGGTTGCGGTAAATCAGTCATCATCCTTGAACTCATCAATAATATCGTTAAGCGGCACAGCGGCGCCTGCGTTTTTACGGGGATCGGCGAACGCATCAGGGAGGGGAACGAACTTTATTACGAACTGATCGAGCTCAAACTTATTGATAAGGTCATGTTGACCTTCGGACAGATGGATCAGCCGCCCGGTGCCCGCTACGAGGTCGTTAATACCGGCATCACGATGGCGGAATATCTGGCCGGGAAGAGCAAAGACGTCCTGCTTTTTATGGATAATATTTTCAGGTTCATCCAGGGCGGTCAGGAGGTTTCGACGCTGCTGGGGCGCGTGCCGTCAGAGACCGGCTATCAGCCGACGCTGGCCTCGGAAGTCGCCAGTGTCCAGGAGCGGATCAGGTCGATCGAGGGCGGTGGGTCGATCACGGCTATCCAGGCGGTCTATGTGCCCGCCGACGATATGACCGATCCGGCTGTCGTCGCCATATTCAGCTATCTTGATTCGGTCATGACGCTTTCGCGCGAAATGATCCAGAAAGGCTTGTATCCCGCGATCGATCCGATCACCGGGTCTTCATCAAATCTTGACTACGCGGTTGTCGGCAGGCGGCATTATGATATCTCGCAGCAGGTTATCTCGATGTTTAATAAATACAAGCAGCTCTATAAGATCGTCCAGGTTATCGGCATCGAGGAACTTTCCAAGCAGGACCGCCTCACGTATCTGCGCGCGGACAAACTCAGCAATTTCATGACCCAGCCATTCTTTGTCGGCGAAGTCTATATCGGCAAGAAGGGTGAGTTTGTGACGATCTCCGATACGCTTGACAGCTGCGAGAGAATTATCGACGGCAAATATGACAAGCTTGACGCGAAAGCATTCTATATGATCGGCAAGGCTAAGGATTATTAGAGGAAGATATGACATCCAGATTTGACGATATCGTCTACAAAATTACCGCAGAGAGCACCCTCGTCGACCCCGGGCGTCTCCAGCGCGCGTTTGAAGAGGCTGCGGAGACCGGGATCCCGCTGCTGACGCTGCTGGTGCGCGGCAAGGATGTGCAGGAAGCCCAGATCATGAAACTTATCGCCCGGGAGTTCAATCTCGAGCAGGTAAGCCTGAAAGGTATCGCGGTCGATAAGAAGATCGCCGAATCGGTGCCGTATAAATTTGCCGCGTATTATAAGTTCGCCCCGCTTTCGATCGAAAACCGGATCCTGACGATCGCGGTGACCGTTCCGCTGGATATCAAGATCCAGGATGAATTGCGGATGCATTTCGGTTTTGATATCCGGATGGTCGTCGCCGGAGAGCGCGAGATCGTCGATACGCTCGCCCGGGTCTATGGCCTGGGCGCCGATACGATCGAGAAGATAAACGGGTCTCCGCACGAGGATCCCGCGCTCGATCCCGCGCGTGCCGACGAGAGCGCCCTGCGCGACCGGGTGCAGGATATTGAAAAACTCGCCGAAGACGCGTCGGTCATCAAGCTCGTCAACCAGATCCTGCTCGAGGCGTACAAGAAACGGGCGACCGATATCCATATCGAGCCCTATCGCAGCGAAGTCAAGCTACGGTACCGTATCGACGGGGTTCTTTACGACGCGAACGCGTCCCCGCAGATCAAGAAATTCATTATGCCGATACTCTCGCGTATCAAGATCATGTCAAACCTGAATATCGTCGAGCGCCGCCTGCCGCAGGACGGCAGGGCGATCGTCAAGACGCAGGACCAGATGCTCGACCTGAGAATATCGTTTATACCGACCCCCTATGGGGAGAGCGTCGTGATCCGGATACTTCCCGCCTCGATGATCTATGACCTGAACAGGATCGGGCTCTCCGCCGCCGACCAGAAGGTTTTCGAGGGTCTCATCAGCAAGCCGCATGGTATCATATTCGTCACCGGGCCGACCGGCAGCGGTAAATCGACGACACTCTATGGCGCGCTGGGGCGTATCAATAAGAAAGAGCGCAAGATCATCACGATCGAGGATCCTATCGAATACGAGATGGAAGGGATCGTCCAGATACAGGTTATGCCTGAGATCGGCCTCAGCTTCGGGCGCGGTCTGCGCGCGATGCTGCGCCACGATCCGGATATCATGATGGTCGGCGAGGTGCGCGACCTCGAGACCGCGGAGATCGCGATACGGGTCGCGCTGACCGGCCATCTGGTCTTTTCGACGCTCCACACGAATAATGCCGCCAGCGGCGTGACCCGCCTGATCGATATCGGCGTTGAGCCGTATCTCGTCGCGTCGAGCGTGGAGGCGTTTATCGCTCAGCGGCTGGTCAGGGTGATCTGCCCCGCCTGCAAACGGGAAGACGATAAACAGGCACCCGAGCTGGCCGCTCAGATCGCCCGCGAGCTGAAGCTCCCCGGCACAGACAAGGTCAAGTTCTACCGGGGGCAGGGATGCGAAGAGTGTAATTTTACGGGATATCACGGCAGGACCGGGATCTTCGAGATACTCGTGATGAGCGAAGCCCTCAAGGAGATGGTCCTGCGTAAGCCGTCCGCCGAGGCGTTAAAACGGCTGGCGCTTTCCCAAGGCATGAAGACGCTGCGCCAGGA